>JADGCV010000062.1 GCA_015228815.1 Magnetococcales bacterium
TACGACGAACCGACGGTACGTGAAATCATCCGCAGAGTACGTCCCGAGGAGGAAATAAAGATGATGTCCCTGTTTGCACAAGAATTGATTACGAAAGGACGACAGGAGGGACGACAGGAAGGACGAAAGGAAGGACGAAAGGAAGGACGAAAGGAAGAAGCCGCATCCATACTCCTCAAACAGATGCACCGCAAGTTTGGTCCGATGCCAGACCAGGTGATCGAGAAGGTAAGGTCGGCAAACCTGGAACTGATCGAAGTCTGGAGCGACAACTTCGTCTTCGCCAATTCCGTGGACGAGGTATTCGCATCCTGACACGGCCATCGGGCGAAGGTGTGGGGAGACCCGAATGGGCTACCCGGAAATTCTTATTTTCTTCAGGCCTCGAAAACTTAGGTATCGATCTGGTAACCGTGACCGCGAACCGTGCGTACAATCTCGGAACGACACCCCGCCTTCCTGATCTTTCGCCTGATCTTGCAGATGATCGAATCGACGGTACGATCATCGGGCGGGTCATCGCGATTGGAAATGGCATCCTTGAGTTGATCCCGCGTCACGTAATCGCCCTTGGCAAGGACCAGGGCGGCAAGGCAATCGAACTCGCCCGGAGTCAGAACGATGGCCTGGTGATCATTCCGGACCACGACACGCCTTTTGCCGAAATCGATCGATAATTCACCAAGGGAAATCCACGAAGATTCGGATGAGGCGGTCGGATTCGTGGCGCCGCCACGGCGCACGGAGCGCTGGAGCAGGTTGTGGATTCGGGCGATCAATTCACGAGGATGAAAAGGTTTGACCACATAATCGTCCGCCCCCATCTCCAGACCCGCCAACCGATCCGATTCCTCCTGTCGCGAGGTGACGATGATCATGGGGACGTCCGAGCGTTGCCTGAGCTTTCGTGCCACCACCAATCCATCCTCGTCCGGCAACCCCAGATCCAACAGCACACAGTCGGGCATGCGTCGCGCAAGGGCCGCGAAAAAATCGCCCGCATTGGCCGCAGTACTGACACGGAAACCCGACTTTTCAAGATAGGATCCCAGCAGAAACCTCATGCTTGGATCATCTTCGAGCAGGTGAACATGTGCCATTGGCGTATTCATGGCGTCATCCCATCTTCCTTCGTAACCGCCCAGAAATTCCAAGGGCTTGATCTTCCGAAACCATGGATATTGATTATTAATTAAAAATTTGTCAACAAGATATTCACAGACGCCCCCTTTTCGCTTTCGCCGAACCCGGTTTTGGAATTATGAATGGATTGGACCACCCATGCAGTGATTCATGCCAACGGCATCGAAATGGAGATGAACGAAATGGACGGTATTGTACCATTGAAAGATCGGGCAAGGACCTTCCGTGGCATTGTGCCATTGGGACTGTCGGCATTTCTTTTTTTCGGGATCGGTGGCTGGATGGTGACGTCGGGCCTCCCATCGTCGGTCCTTTCGGGACTGGTGTTCGCCCTGGTTGTTGCGCTCATTTTGAGCGGCGGATTCATGGTTCGTTTCATTTTCCTTCCTTTGCAAGACCTCCGTGCGGTCGTCCGGCAACTGGCCCAGGGAGACCTGACCTCCCGGATCCTTTCCAGGGGGACGAATGGGCGCATCGGCGCCATCGGGAAAGAACTCAATCGCATGGCCGACACGATGGAAAAGTTGATGTCGGTCGTCAACCTGCATTCGGGTTCGATCATCGCCTGCGCCACCGAGCTGCTGAAGATTCGCAACCTGGTGGGAAACGATGCGAAAAACGCCCAGGATGTCGTGGAAGGTCTGGAACGGCAGAAAGCGACGCTGGCCCAGGAGATCGCCTCGGTCAAGATTGCCGCCGATCAGGCCACCGATACCATCATTCACATTGCCACCGCCGCGTCCCAGGTTTCGGCCAAGGTGAGTCACATTGCCGCCGGGACAGAAACCGCCAGCACCAATATCGCTACCGTCGCCGCCGCCGCCGAACGGATCACCACGACCATCGGCGGCGTTAATCAAAGCCTGAATCAGGTCGATCAGTCGGTACAGAGTGTCACGAGGTCGGTGGAAGAGCTGACCACCGCCCTGGCCGATATTCGCGACCGCTGCCGCAACGCAAGCCAGGAATCCCAACGGGCGATGGAAACTTCGCATGCCGCCCAGGGGGTCATGGAACGATTGGCCAAGGCTGCGTCCGAAATCGGGGAAGTCGTGGACATGATCGGCAGGATCGCCTCCCAGACCAACATGCTGTCACTCAATGCCGCCATCGAGGCCGCAGGGGCCGGAGAAGCCGGCAAGGGATTCGCGGTGGTTGCCAACGAGGTGAAAGGGCTCGCCCGGCAAACGACCGAAGCGACGGGGTTGATCCGTCGGAAGACACAAGTCATTCAGGAGATTTCGCGTGAAGTGACCCTCGCCAACCAGGGGATCGTCGCAAGCATCGACCGCATCAATCAAACCAATGTAGACATCACCCAATCGGTGAATCTTCAGGCGCAAACCACCCATTCCATTCTCACGGCAATGAATGATGTCGCCATGGCCGCCACCGCCGTCACCGACAACGCCAGGGAGTTGAATACCGCGTCACAGGCAGTCGCCAACGCCGCGGTGGAGGCTGCCGCCGGAACCTCCGCCATCGCCCGCAACGCCTCGGAAGTGGCTGCCGCCGCCGATCAGGTCGCCCTGGACAGCCAAACCTCGCTCGACGGGGCCCGTGCCATTCAAAGATCCACCGTCACCATCGAAGCGATTTCCGACGCGGTGGGGATTCAGATCGCCTCCGCCGCCACGACGGCACGCTTGATGCGCGGCTCGGCGTTTCAGTTCGATCACATGGGAACGGTATTGGGAAACATGAGCGGCGCCCTGTTCGCCACCCAGATCGAACTGGTGGTCGGATCCCCCGCTTTCGACGTTCGAGCCGTCAAGGAACAGTATCTGAACCTGCAAAACAGGTTGGAACAGGCCATTCCCGGACGGATCACCCTGGATCCCAACGAGATCGCCCCCGCCAATGGATCCGATCTTGGCCGCTGGCTTCATGGTGAAGGTTTGGTCCATCGCGGTTCCTCAAAGGTATTTCAGGAACTGGTCGCCATTCATCAGGAGGTCCATCTGTTGGCCGTGGAAACAGCCGCCATTCTCCGTGGATCCGCGACGCCCGACCGTCTCGAGGCCGTCCGGAAATTCGAGGCCTTCATCACGGCCAATCAACGGATGTTCCATTTGCTCGACAAGGTCTTTCTGGGAAAAATCCTCGAAGACACAAAACCCAGGCAGTTCTTCCCATGGGATGAAAAACTGGTCACCGGCCTGGAGGCGATGGATGACGACCATAAGAAATTATTGGATCTTGTCAATAGGCTGCACGATCGAATGCGCGAAGGAAGCGGCATGGCGGCGATCCGGCACACCCTCGGAGAACTGACCGATTACACGGTTTTTCATTTCAAGCGCGAAGAGGATTGGTACGATCAATACCAGTACCACGAACGCGACCAGCATCGACGGGCACACAACGGCCTCATTACCGCCGTGACCGAGTTGACCGGAAAATACGAAGCGGGAAATTTTGCCGTGGCCATCGATCTGCTGGCCATCGCCAAACGCTGGTTGGTGGAACACATCATGAACGATGACCACAGAGCCGCCCGTTTTCTTCAGGCCCGAGGGGTTGCCTGAGGCATGATCTCCGACCGACCCTTCGCGCACACCCGATCCGGAACCTGGTGGATGGCCCGGTCCGGTCCGATGCTTGCGGCTGTGTGGTTCCTGCTCCTGGCCGTTCTGCCCGGTAGACTCCATTCCGAAACCAGAGCGACCAATAAACTCCATCCGCTCATTCCACTGAACCTCCGACAACCGCTCAACGGTCGGGTCGTCACACCGAATGCCCGATTTCTGGTCGATGACACACGGTCCCTGACCATCGAAGATGCACAATACCTTTTGAAAGAGGGGGCGTTCAGGAATTATCCTTCCGAAGTCACTCTGTTGGGCCGCACCGCCGCCGCCTATTGGGTCCATTTTTCTGTGGTCAATCCGGATTCGCGGCCAGTCGCCTGGATCATCCATTCGACCTATCCAAGCCTGGACCAGGTGGACCTGTACCTGCTTGTCACGGGAGACACCCACCCACGGACCATCTGGTCACTGGGCGACCGCCGCCCCTTCGACCACCGACCGATCCCCTTCGAATCGGTCGTCATGCCCCTGGAACTCCCAGCCGCCACGGTGGGCGAGGTCTTCGTCCGTTTCTCCTTCGAAACGTTCGGCGCCATGGAAACCCAACTGCGTCTCTGGACCCCGACCGAATTCGTGGAATACAAGGAACATATGGGCCATCTGAAAGGCGCTTACCACGGCAGCCTTGTTTTCATCTTTTTCTACAGTTTATTTATCTATTTATCAACACGACGATCTTCCTATTTCTGGTACCTAATCTTCCTGATCGCCCTGATGTCCACCACACTTTGCATTCCGGGAGAAGGATACCGTTATCTCTATCACGATTCTCCATTCCTGACGGAATATCTGCCATTCATCACTCCGTGTTTCCTGGCAATCACCGGGATTCAATTCAGCAGGTCGTTCCTGAACACCCGTGAAACGCTGCCACGTATCGATCGATTTGTTTCACTCATGATTCTTGTTTATTTATTGGTGATCTTCTTATTGCTGATTGGCTATAAAGAATTGGCCTTTACATTGATTCTCATGGGAAGTTTTCCGTTGCTGTTGCTCCCGATTGCGGGAATCTGGCTATGGCGCAAGGGAATGAGCGAGGCTCGTTTCTATTCTCTTGGGTGGGGAATGCTCATCATTGCCTACCTGATCAATCAACTGCGCTATCACTCGCTTCTGGTCACCACCGACTGGACCCTCTGGGTTGGACGGGGAGGCAGCTGGCTGGAAGCAGTGTTGTTTTCCCTGGCGCTCGCCGATCAGATCAACCGCATGAAACGAGAAAAGGAACTTGCCCAGGAGGAGATAAGAAATACATTAAGAATCTCAAATGAAAAACTAGAGGAAATGGTCCAGCATCGAACCGGAGAACTTGTCCTCGCCAGGGATCAGGCCGACCGGGCCAACCGTTCGAAAAGCCTTTTCCTGGCAAATATGAGTCATGAGATCAGAACCCCGATGAATGCCATCATCGGCATGAGCCACCTGGCCATGGGCACGGATTCGATGATCCTGCTGAAAAAATATGTCCGCACCATCCGCAACTCTTCCCAGGCACTCCTGGGCATCATCAATGACATCCTCGATTATTCCAAGATCGAGGCGAACGAATTGAGCGTGGAGCGGATCGGTTTCAAACCGGTGCTTCTCCTGGACGAGGTGATCGAGCTTCTGGCGGGGAACGCGGACGAAAAAGGGTTGGAACTGGTGATTTCATGTCACGTAAGCCCCGAAACGCGACTCCTTGGGGATCCGGTACGTTTGCGGCAGATTTTGATCAATCTGATCGGCAATGCCATCAAGTTTACCGAACGGGGCGAGGTTTCGGTGACGCTGGAACCGGTCAAGGAGACCGCGACCGAGGTTGTCATCGGATTTTCCGTCACGGACAGCGGCATCGGCATGAGCGTCGAAGAAATGGCGGGCCTCTTCAAGCCGTTTTCCCAGGCGGACATTTCGCATACACGCAAATATGGTGGAACGGGGCTTGGGCTGGCGATCAGCAAACGATTGGTCGAACGTCTGGGCGGGGTGATCACGGTCGAAAGCGAACCCAACCAGGGCAGCCGGTTTCATTTCGAACTTCCCTTCACCCGGGAAAAGGGCCGTCAGGGCGCATCGCCCATCCCGGCGGAGGCACTGCGCAATCTGCGGGTTCTGGTGGTGGATGACAATGCAAGCGCCCGCGAGGTTCTGTCGGGAATGCTCGAAAGCCTGGCCTTCCGCGTGACCACGGCGGCCTCCGGAGAAGAAGCGATGCGCCTGTGTTCCCGGCTTCGGGACGATCCCGCCGCGGAACCTTTTGCCGTCATACTGATGGATTGGCGCATGCCCGGAATGGATGGCATCCAGACTGCCCGATCCCTGAAGGCGCGACATTCGGGCCACATTCCGACCATCATCATGGTCACCGCCTTTGGCCGTGAAGAGGTCATCGAACGCTCCAGGGATCTGTGCCTGGCGGGCATTCTCAACAAACCGGTCCTCCCCTCCGATCTTCTGGATACCATCACCCAGGCCTTGCGCCGTGCCCCGGAACCCATCCCCCCCCAGGAAACCACCGAAGAAAACACCTCGGTTGCAACCAGGTCGCCACGTTTTTCGGGCCGGATCCTTCTGGTCGAGGATCATGAAATCAATCAAGAGGTGGCAACCCGGTTTTTGCAGGGGTTCGGCCTGACGGTCCTGGTGGCGGCCAACGGACGAATGGCCGTGGAACTGTTGCAACGGGAGCGGGTGGCGTTGGTCTTCATGGACGTGCAGATGCCGGTCATGGACGGATACGCCGCGACCCGGATCATTCGCCGGGAAGCGCGATTCCGCGATCTGCCCATCATCGCCATGACCGCCCACGCCTTGCCGGAAGATCGCAACCAGTGCCTTGAAGCAGGGATGAACGATTTCATCGGCAAACCGATCGACCCCGACCTTCTGGGGTCGGTCCTTGCGCGCTGGCTCGAACCTGGCGCCATGGTTCCATCGCCGCAGGATGTCTCGCCATTCGTCGCGACGGAAGAGATCACCATGATTCCCGCGGATCTTCCCGGAATTCAACGGGACGACGCCCTCAAGCGTGTTCATGGCGACCAACGTCTTCTGCTTCATTCGCTGATCCGCTTTCATCGGGAGTGGCGGGAAGCGCCGCGAGAAATCACCGAACGATTGCGGGAGGGACAAAACGCGGACGCATTGCAACGACTGCATACGTTGAAGGGACTTTCGGGCAATCTGGGGGCGCTCCGGTTGTATCGGTCGGCAAGCCGGCTGGAAGCCATCCTGCACAAGGAAGAATGGGATGATTCGGCCCTGGCCGCCTTCGGCGAACATCATGCCGAAGTCATGGCGGGGCTGTCCTCCCTGTCCGCCACGATCATCGCCCCGGATGTGGACGTTCCCACCAACGCCGCCGAAACACTCCTGTTGGGCCGGCATCTGGCCCGACTGGAACGACTCCTCGCCGAAGAAGACTACGCCGCCACCGACATGCTCCACCCGATACATATCTCCCTGGCAGGACGGCATGAAGCGATGTACGCTCGGATCGAACGGGCAACGCTCGCCTTCGAGTTCACCGAGGCACGAAAACTTGTCCAGGATCTGGAATCGGCGGTGCGGGATGCCGGACATTGACACCGGGTGATGGATCGGGTGACAAACGTCGTTTCCCAAGGATTGTTCTTCCGTGAATCGATCCTTGGAGTTTCGGTCGGTGGGTTGCGTTACGGCTTTGCGCTGGATGATGGAGGCCATGGAGCACACTCGGGCACAAATTCTCATCGTCGATGACGAACAGCACAACATCCATGTCCTCGGGACGGCGCTGAAGGAGCGTTATCGCATTTCCGTGGCCACGTCCGGGGAAAAAGCCCTGGAACGAATGCGCCGCGCTCCCTGTCCGGACATGGTTCTGCTCGATGTAGTCATGCCGGGGATGGATGGCTTCGAGGTCTGCCGGCGGCTGCGCAACGATCCGGTCACCCGCGATGTCTGTGTCATATTCATCACCGCCCGGGATTCCGAGGCGGATGAAGCGGAAGGACTGGCCCTCGGCGCGGTCGATTTCATCACCAAACCGATTCGCGAAGCCATCGTCCAGGCGCGCATCCAAACCCATCTGGCACTCCAGGAACAACGTCGGCGCATCCAGAAGGATGAAGCCCTGCTCCGGGCCACCCTGGAATCGACCCGCGACGGCATCCTGGTGATCGGAAAAAACGGCACCATCACCCATACCAACTCCGCCTTTGCCCGGCAATGGGACGTGTTGCCGGAAATCCTCCATCTCGAAGCGATCGAATCCCTGATCGATCATATGAAACCCAAGGTGGAAAACGCCGATCTTCTCAGCTCCAAATTCAAGATGCCCGGCCATGCCGGCGACAACAGCAGCGATACACTCGACCTCAAGGATGGACGCATCATTGAACGTCAATCGTTTCCCCTGATCCAGGAGGGAATGGTTTCGGGCCGGGTCTGGACCTTCTCGGACGTCACCCGTCAGAAGCGCTACGAGGAACAGTTGCAAAAGGCCAAGGAAGAAGCGGAACTGGCCAACAAGGCCAAAAGCACCTTTCTGGCCACCATGAGCCATGAAATCCGTACCCCCCTCAACGGGGTGCTCGGCATGGCGGAACTCCTCCAGGATATTCCGATGGATGAAACGGGCCGGGACCACGTTCGGGTCATCCGTTCCTCGGGACAGACCCTCCTGACCGTCATCAATGACATTCTCGACTATTCCCGGATCGAGGCGGGAAAATTGGAACTGGAGGCGATCGATTTCGACCCGAGGGGGCTTCTGGAGGAGGTCTTTGCCCTGGCGCGGGGGTTTGTCCGCGACAAGCAGGTCTCCCTGAACCTTGAACTGGATCCACAACTCCCGGAAACGGTGCATGGAGATCCAACCCGGATCCGGCAGATTCTTTTCAATCTGCTGTCCAATGCGGTCAAATTCACCCACCAGGGGCTGATTTCGCTGCGGGCCGGGATGGTTCGGGAACAACAGGGGCGTTCCCTGGTCCGTTTCGCTGTTCAGGACAGTGGCATCGGCCTCGACCAGGAACAAATATCACGTTTGTTTTGCATGTTCGAACAGGCGGAACAATCCACCTCGCGCAAATATGGCGGCACCGGCCTGGGACTGGCCATTTCCCACCGGTTGGCGCGGATGATGGAGGGGACGATCGAGGTCCAGAGCCAACCGGGCAAGGGGTCGTTGTTTTCCGTCACGCTGCCCTTGAAAGCAGGCCAGGCGCCACCGGTTTCTCGCGAGGAAACGCCGAAACACGCCGATTGCGGAACCATTCCCCCGGATCGGCCCGTTCTTGTCGCCGAGGATGATCCGGTCAACCGCGCCGTCATCCAGGGGATGATGAAACGGTTCGGGATCCATCCCGACTTTGCCCAGAACGGTCACGAGGCGGTGGCGTTGTTTCAGAAGGGACATTACGCCCTGGTGTTCATGGATTGCCAGATGCCCGGCATGGATGGTTTTTCCGCCTGTCGTGAAATCCGCCAGGGAGAAAAAAAAGGGGAACGGACCGCCATCGTCGCCCTGACCGCCTTTTCCATGCGCGGCGATCGGGAAAAATGCCTGGATGCGGGGATGGACGACTATTTGACCAAGCCGATTTCGATCAAGGGATTGCAGTCGGCCCTGCTGCGCTGGCTCGGCGCGAACGATACGATGGCTTGCGGACCGGTCGTCCAGACGCCCGACGAGTCACCCGACCTTGATCGCCACATGTTTCTGGCCATGAGAGAAGACCTGGAAGAGGACTTCGAACAAACGGTCCGTTTTTTTCTCACTGTTCTGCGGCAACGGGTCCAGGCCATCGAAAATGCGTTTGCCGCTTCCGAATGGCCCCGGTTGACCGAGGCGGCCCACACCCTCAAGGGAAGCAGCCTTCAGTTGGGAGGCAAACGGGTCGGCGCCCTGGCGGGCCTGTTGGAACGGGGGGGAATGAACCAGGAGACCGCGCTGGTTGCATCGTTGATCGAACCACTGAAACAGGCCAGTGAGGTTCTTTCCGACATCATTCATGCCGAAATGCGTCTGGCCGACTTTCGCAAGGACCTGGGAGACACCTATCTGGACGACTTTGCGCGGACGGCCATGAGTTCGATGACCCGGTTCATGGAACGGCTGCGCCATTCCCTGGCGAAAGAAGCCCGGTCGGAAGTATCGGGAATTGCCGCGGAACTGGCGGGTTTGGCGGGCAGCTATGGGTTGTCGGGTGTCTTTCGCCATGCACGCCGGATGGGAACCCTGGCGGCCAAGAAGGAAGACGAGACACCATTGCGTTTGGAAATGGAACAATTGGAAGAGGCCGTGGCGCTGGCGATGCGACTGCTGGAAACAGCCGGAGGAGCGATGCCCTCCGGCCCGCGACAATAATTTTTCATAAAGATCGATCATGGATCATTCATGTCTCAAAGTGCTCTCTCCGACCGCCATCCTCGGATACGGTTTTCCCGACGCATCCCTCGAAGCAGGCATGCGTCGAACCCCCGACCTTCTGGCGGTGGATGGCGGAAGTACCGACCCCGGCCCTTATTATCTAGGCTCGGGAAAACCCTTCGTGTCCCGCCAGGGGGTCAAACACGATCTGGAACGACTCCTTCTGGCACGCGCCCAGGCAGGCATTCCCCTCATCATCGGCACCGCCGGAGGGAGTGGCGCCCGTCCCCACCTGGATTGGACCCTGGACATCATCCGCGACATCGTCCGTGAACGACGAATGCCGTGCCGCCTGGGCATCATCCCTGCCGATTTCAGCCACGAAACCGTCCTCCACGCCTTCGAGGAAGGCCGACTCTCTTCCCTGACCAACGTGCCCCCGCCAACCGCGGCGGCAATCAAGGCCTCGACCCACATTGTCGCCCAGATGGGCGCCGAACCGGTGGTCGCGGCCCTCAAGGAGGGATTCGACATCATCGTCTGTGGCCGGTGTTACGATCCGGTCCCCTTCGCCGCCCTGGCCCTGGCCCGGGGGATGGATCCGGGACCAGCGTTGCACCTGGGAAAGATTCTTGAGTGCGCGGCCATCGCCGCCCTTCCCGGCAGCGGCAGCGATTGTGTCCTGGGCCTCCTCGACGACCAGGGATTCACCCTGGAATCGCTCAATCCCGCCCGCCGTTTTACCCGGGTATCGGTCGCCGCCCATTCGCTGTATGAAAAGAGCGATCCGTTGTCCCTGCCGGGACCAGGAGGGGTGTTGGATCTGCGACAGGTCCAGTACGAAGAACAAGGAGATGGCCGGGTGCGGGTGCGGGGGAGCCGTTTTGTCGCCGATGCGATCTACCGGGTCAAACTGGAGGCGGCCCGATGCGTCGGATACCGCACCATCAGCATTGCCGGAATCCGCGATCCCGGCCTGATCGCCGCCCTGGATGGGGTCCTCGAACAGGTGCAACGGCAATGCCGCCCCGCCATCGACGGCACTGCCCGGATTCATTTTCATCGTTACGGCGCCAACGGCGTCATGGGTCCCTGGGAACCCCATCCCCATGCGGCCCATGAAATCGGGTTGGTGCTGGAAGTCCTCGCGCCGGACCAGACGACCGCGGACAATGCCTGCGCCCTGCTGCGCAGCACCCTGTTGCATTACGGCTTTCCCGGACGGTTGACGACCGCCGGCAATCTGGCCTTTCCCTACAGCCCCTCCGATTTTTCCATCGGCGCCGCCTATGAATTCAGTCTTTATCACCTGATGGAGGTCACCGACCCCTGTCTTCATTTTCCCCTGTCGCCCCTGGAGATCCACCCATGAGTCCGATCCCCCTGACCCGGGAGGTCCACGTCATCCGCTCCAAAAACGCCGGCCCCTACGAATTGACCCTGGACCTTCTCTTCAAGGATCGCGCCGGATTCGAGGCGGTCCGCGATGGCCAGGTGTTCACTCCGGAAACGGTTGCCCGTCTGTACGGCATCGATGAAGGAGACATCCTCAAGATCATCCACTACGAACCCGCCCTGGCCATCAAGATCACCCTCAAACGCCCCCTCGTCTCCGGCGCCTTCGGCGAGACCGATGTCTACGGCGCGCAACAACACGCCCCACTTCTCGATATGATGATCCCGGAAAAAGCGGCTTGAAGGCTGGAGATGCGATCTCCATCGGTGTTCGTGGTGTCCATGACAGCAATCGCCGACGGAAGGATCAACGGGATGGCATCAATGGAGTTTGAATTCCAGACAAAGGAGAAAAGTCGTGAACTGGCGCGATTACATCACCACCGATCCCAATATCTGCCATGGCCAGGCCTGCATTCGGGGCACACGGGTCCCGGTGGCCGTGATTCTCGACAATCTGGCTGCCAATCGGTCTCATCAGGAAATCCTGCAAAGCTATCCCTCCCTGACCGAGGACTCCATTGGCGCCGCGACCCGCTATGCCGCGGACCTGGCCAGGGAAAGGATCGTGGATTTTGGTCGTCGGGTGGTGGCATGAAGTTCAAAGTCGATGAAAATCTTCCCGCCGAAGCGGCTTCCTTTCTCCGGAGCGCGGGCCACGACGCGCTCAGCGTCCTGAATCAATCCATGGGCGGGGCGTCCGATGGCCAAGTGTTCCGGATCTGTCAGGAGGAACAGCGCATTCTGGTCAGTTGGACCTGGATTTCGCCAATGTCCAGGCATATCCCCCTTCCGGGGGCGAGGGAATTGTGGTGTTGCGGCTTGCCTGGCAGGACAAGGTCACGATCATGGAGACCATACAACGCCTGTTGCCCGTGATGGAAAAGGAACCCCCGGAACGCAAGCTTTGGATTGTGGAAGAAGAACGCATTCGCATCAGGGAATGACGCCCTGCGCGTGGAACCGGGAGATCGCATTGTCTGGGAACTGATGGAACGACAGACGAGGAGGCTTGGGAAGGGGAATTCCCCTTCCCGGTAGAGACCTCTTGGAAAACACATTTCAGGATCGACGTTCTCCCCGAGCGGCACCATGGAGAAAGGTTTTGCCCATCTCCGGCGCGAAAACACGGCAAACAGAAAAGGAAACCCCGTCGATACCTTATTTGACCTTCCTGTAGGCACTTTTTCCCGCACCACAGATGGGACACTGGTCCGGGGCCTCGCCAAAAATCGTGTGCCCGCAGTAGTCGCACACATGAATCTCCTCATGATCCAGGTCCTTGCCCCGTTCCAGGGCCTCTATGGCCTTCTGATAGAGTTGGCTGTGTATTTTTTCCACGTTCATGGCGTTGCGCATCCCCTGGGCCGCTTTTTTTTCTCCTTCGACCTCGGCTGTCGCTACCATTGCCGGGTACATCTCCGCGACCTCGTAATCCTCGCCCCCCTTGGCCTCACGCAGATTGGTCAGGGTATCGTTGATGCCGCCAAGATTGCGCAGATGGGTATGGGCATGAACGGTTTCCGCCTCCGCCACCGCCCGAAACAGGCTGGCAATGACAGGATACCCCTCCTTGTCGGCCTGCCTGGCGAAAGCCAGATATTTGCGGTTGGCCTGGCTTTCACCGGCAAAGGCCGCCTTGAGATTGTCCTTTGTTTTCATCGCACGTCTCCTATCATGTCATGGGTTGGATCATTCAAATCGCCTTGAGCACCTCTTCGACTCCATGTCAACGGGCAGTTTTCGGTGAAAAAAAATCGGGACGTCTCGTCAGGAGAAGGCCCGTTCGACATCCCCAACCGCCTGTGGATCCAGCGCTCCGGCATGAACCTGCGGCCAGATGATTTCCATCGTCCGGGCATGGGACAAGGATTTGCGGTAGGGACGTTCCTCGGTCAAAGCCTGATAGATGTCCAACACGGTCAACAACCGGCACCAACGATCAAGGCGTTCCGGTCCCAACCCCAGAGGATACCCCTTTCCGGTCAATTTTTCATGATGGTTGGCGGCCCATTCGGTGATCTCCTCGAAGCCCGGAATCGATTCGAGGCAGATGCGGGTATAATAGGTGTGTTCCTCGATCTTGCGCCGTTCTTCCGCGTCGAGCCGGCCCGGTTTATCGAGAATCGCATTGGGAATTGCCAGTTTGCCAACGTCGTGGAGGCTTGCGGCGATGCGCAGGCGAATCTTCAATTCAGGCTCGACACCGTAATAATCGGCCATGAATGCCGTTTTCTCCACCAGTCCGCTGGTATGCGCATGGGTAAAACGCGATTTGGCATCGATGATCCGGCTGAAAACCCCCGAAACCTCCAGAACTCGCTCCCAGGACATCTCCAGCGACAGGTTGGGCATGTTGCGGTTCAATCCCGCCACCAGATGAACGTCACGAAGATCAAGCCAAAAGGCGGGAAACGAACTCACCTGGGCGAACACCTCGATCAGGTCCGCGGAAAAGTTATGGCCACGGCGTTCCCTGAGAAAGGCCAGAATATCGGCGCGGTTTTCCGGGTTGGGTTGGCCGAAGCAGATTTTAAGGTCGGTATAGTCTACCATGCCGATGATCTGGGCCATGATTGGAATCCGGTCGCCCGTCAGACCGAAGAACCCCCCTCCATCCCAACGTTCATGGTGGTAGCGAATGATTTCACGATGATCGCTCTGAAACGGAAAACGGCCAACATTGCCTTCACCGATGTCGCAATGGGCCGGCAGGTCTTCCACCTCCATCAGGCGATCCCGCCCAGTCCAACCGTGGCTCAGACGTTCCTCCGCCAGGCCATTGTCATGAAGCAGGGCGAAGGCCACGATGTCGAACACCTCGGGCTGCGACAACCCCATCGCCTGGGCCATGCGCATGGAGACATAAGCCACCCGTTTGCCATGGTTTGTCGTCACGCCAAGGAGTTCGCTTTCGACGCAGTCGAGCGCCAGAGACACGCCAAGAAGATAGTGGTTGAGGCTGAATTTCATGAGTATTTTCTCCAGTCGTCATCCATTGATCTTCTTGAAATCAGGGCGGATGCGGTCTTGATTGATTGAACGAAGGAACCATGCGGCGGACGCTGCCGGAAACCTGAATGATGTTGACTCTTCCGAGAAAATTTAACATCAATCGATGAACAAATGTCAACATTGATTTCCGGGATCCCCATGGGGTTGCAAAGAGGCTGGTCGCTGGCCATAATGAGGCAATGCGCAGTCAGGTGTCCCCGCCGGTCCATCCGTCGGGGAAGAATCGGGAAACCGGTGCCATTCCGGTACGTGCCCAACGCCGTGACGGGGACTGTTCAGACCAGTGCCACTGGCTTTTGGCTGGGAAGGCGTCTGAATGGAACGATCCCAAGTCGGAAGACCGGCCTGATCTGCCTCCCACGTCCGTCTGGCCAAGCGGACTTCAAGTTTTCCAAGCCAAGGGGACTCTCATGGAAAACCATCCTGCCGCATCCTTGCGGAATCACCAGTTATCGCCTTCGGAGCGCACTGGCCTCTACAAAACCGTTTTCAGCCGCCGCGATGTCCGCGGACAGTTCAAACAGGATCCGATTCCGGTTCAGGTATTGAGCCGTCTGCTGTTGGCGGCGCATCACGCCCCCTCGGTCGGATTCATGCAGCCCTGGGATTTCATCGTCGTCACCGACCCCAAGGTCAAACAGGCGGTACACGCCGGTTTCCAGAAAGCCCATGCCGAAGCGGCGGAAATGTTTTCGGGAGAAAAACAAAACATCTACCGATCCCTCAAACTGGAGGGAATTCTTGAATCGCCCATCAATATTTGCGTCACCTGCGACCGCGACCGGACCGGACCGGTCGTCATCGGTCGAACCGCCGATCCGGCCATGGATCTCTACAGCAGCGTCTGCGCCGTGCAAAATCTGTGGCTGGCGGCCCGGGCCGAAGGGCTTGGCCTGGGTTGGGTGAGCATCATCCACCCGGACACCCTGCGCGCCGCCCTGGGGATTCCGGACACGATCACCCCCATCGCCTATCTCTGCCTTGGATACGTCAGCCATTTTTTCGACAAACCAGAACTGGAAAGCGCCGGCTGGCTCCCCCGACTCCCGTTGGATGATCTGATCCATGGCGACCAGTGGGGCAACAAGAACGGTTTGACCCATGCCGACCTGAAGGCGCATATCCGAAAGGATCTTGCCCGCGCCGCCCAGGGCGATCTTCCCGGAATCCTCATGGAATGACGCTTTCTCCGGCACGCGAAACAATCGTCCATGACAACCCTGTCACATACACAAAGGAACAGGCATGAACCGCATGCATCAAACCTCTCCCTTCATTCCGGATCACGACGCAGCCTATCAACGATGGAAGGATGAAAAACTGAAGGGTTATCCGGAAACCCTGGCGGCGCTGGTGGTGGAGATCGGCGATCCCTTTGCCCTGACAAAGGGAGAAAAGGAAAAAATCCGCGACCTGTGTACCAAGGCCAACATGGCGCTCTACCGGATCCCCGTGACCCGAACCTCGGCGACTGCCCATCCCCTGCCCGCCATCATGGAGCAACTGGGCGTCCGGGGGTTGGACCACAATCTGGGCGCCGGCCCCGAGGGACTGTCCGCCCTGTCTCCCGGCGGTTCCGCCCACCCCCCTTTTTCCGAATACATCCCCTACCGCAAGGCGGCCATCGGCTGGCACACCGATGGCTATTATCATCCCTGGGACCATCAGATCCGCACCTTGTGCCTTTACTGTGAACGCCCTGCCGATCAGGGGGGAGAGAACGACCTGTGGGACCATGAACTGGCCTACATCCGACTGCGGGATCAAAACCCGGACCTCATCCGCACCCTCATGGAACCCGACATCATGACCATTCCCGCCCGGATGGAACAGGGCGCGGTGGCGCGTCCGGAGCGTTCCGGGCCGGTCTTTTCCGTCCATCCCGTCGATGGACATTTGCACATGCGCTACACCCACCGCACCATCAGCATCCGCTGGCGTCCCGATGCCACGGCCCAGACAGCAGTCGGCGCATTGCGCAGTCTTTTCAATGATCCCGGACCGCACCTGTTCCGCGGTCGGCTGGAGGCGGGCTGGGGATTGATCAGCAACAATGTGCTTCACACCCGCGACGCCTTCCATGACGCAGAGGGCGGGGGCAAACGCATTCTCTTCCGGGCGCGCTATTTTGAACGGATGCCCGGAAAATAACGATTGCGGATCCCGTTACGAAATGACAATGAAGAATTCCGGGGGGGAGATCCCCCCCCTAAGGAAGGTTTGATGGCGATAATGTCCATCATTTTAACTCAAGATTCATTCTTAACCCATCTTTCGCGATTCGACCAACTTGAATAGTATAACAAATTGATTTTTAAAGATATGGCATACAAAGGTCGG
>JADGCV010000063.1 GCA_015228815.1 Magnetococcales bacterium
CCCCCCCCGCCCTGTGCCGCGCAGTACAAACCCTGGGCGACCTCGATGACGGTTTCACACAGGCGATGGAACGGGTGCGGCAGGAACGGGGACGGACCGGACTCTGGAATCCGGCGGGCCTCGACCGCTGGCTCCAGTTCATGACCCCATCACCGCTCGATTCATCACAACAGCAGCGGCTCATCGAGACTGCGGTCCTTGGCGCAACCAGCCCCTGGTGGGAATATCTGGGGCGGCTGGAACGCTTTGCGGAAGGGACGGGTCATGTCGAGGTCCCACCCGTTTTTCCCGAGGATCGGGAATTGTCCGTTTGGGTCGAAAACCAACGCAAGGCCCATGCTCGGGGAGGGCTTGACGCCGACCGGGTTGCCCGTCTTGACCGGCTCGGATTCGTCTGGGATCCGAAGATGGCGGCCTGGGAGCGGATGTTGGCCAACCTGCGCCGCTTTCATGCCCGCTTCGGCCATTGCCGGGTGGAACACCCCTTTCCCGAGGATGGGTCACTGTCGCAATGGGTCGCGCGGCAACGGCGGGATTACCAACAACAACGCCTCGACCCCAGCCAGATTCAACGGCTTCAATCCCTGGACTTCACCTGGGATCCGGATGCCTGGGAATGGGACCATTTTCTTGGCAGGCTGTCGCGATTCAGGATGGCGACCCGACACGCCTGGATCACCGATCCCTTTCCACGGGATCCGGAACTGGGGGCCTGGGCCGCCCGGCAACGGACACTGCGGCGCAAGGGACGACTGGATGACGACCGAAAGCGGCAACTGGACGCGCTGGGCTTCGTCTGGGACCTGGAGGCGGCGGACTGGGAGGACCATTTTCGACAATTGACCCTGTTTCGCCGTCTCTACGGCCATGCCCAGGTCGAGGACCGGGATGCGCGCCATCCGCAACTGGCCCGTTGGTGCGCCGAACAACGGCTCCTCTGGCAAAAAGATCAACTGAACCCGGAACGACAACGCCTGCTCGACGACATCGGATTTGTCCAGGACCTGGAAGAGGCCCATTGGCAGTCCACGTTTGCCCGGTTGAAAGATTTTCAATGCCGGCACGGCCACCTTGTCATCGACCCAGCCAATCCCCGGACCACGGGGCTTGTCGCCTTCATCGAGGAGCAGCGACAGGCCCGGGCCAAAAACCGTCTCCACCCCCGCCGCATCGATCGCCTCAACGCCCTGGGATTCATCTGGTCGGCGCGGGAGGAACGATGGGAAACCCTTTTCGATCGATTCCTCGCCTTCAAACGACACCATCTGCACGGCAACGTCCCGGAACGTCTGCCGGAAGACCCCGACCTGCCCCTCTGGGTTGCCGAACAACGTCGAGACGCCCGGCGCGGGGCGATGGACGCGGACCGGCACGCCCGTCTGACCATGGCGGGGTTCATCTGGGACCCGGAAACGTGGTACTGGGAGCGCATGTTCGAGCTGTTCGCCCGTCATCAACGCCATCATGGTGACGAAGATCCCGCCAAGGTCGATGCCAAACTTGCCACCCTCGGCGACTGGATGACCAGCCAACGTCGCATGAAGGGTTCGGGACGCATCGACAAGGAACGGATCCAGCGCCTCGATGCCCTGGGCTTCGTGTGGGATCCCGAGGCCCGCTTCGATCAGGACATGGCCAATGCCTTGAAAAAATTTATCGCTGAACAGGGGCATTGCAACATTCCCCCCGACTGGAACCGTCCGGCGACGCTCCCCTCCTGGGTGCGGCGGGTCCGGCTGCGCCATGCGGGCGGGACGATCGAGCAAACGTTGCGGGAACGACTCGACCGGATGGGATTTGTCTGGGATGCCCGCGAGGCGGCCTGGGAGGAAATGTTCGTCGCCCTCGAAACGTTTGTCCGTGAACGCCATCATTGCATCGTTCCCGATCCGTTTCCGGAGAATCCCAGGCTGTCGCAATGGGTGGTCGGCCTGCGCAAACGGTATCGCGGCGGCACCCTGGAGCAGGAAAAGATTGCTCGACTCGACCCGTTGGGGTTCGTCTGGGACGCCAAGGCGGTCTTCTGGGAAGAAATGTTCGCAGCCCTGACCGCCTTTCACGATCGGTTCGGCCATTGCCTGGTGCTTGAGAACGATACGGAACATTCCAAACTTTCCTGGTGGGTCGCGGCACAACGCAAGGCACGCGCCGGGGGACAACTGGACCAGTCCCGGATCGAACGCCTCGACCGGTTGCACTTCGTCTGGGATGAGCATGCGGCCCAATGGCTCGGAATGTATCGAGAACTGTTCTTTTTTCATCAACGTTTCGGCCACAGCCTGGTCCCCTCGGACACCCCCGAGCATGTCCGGTTGCAGGAATGGTGCGCCCGGCAACGCAAGGCGCGGTCCCTTGGACACCTGGAACAGGAAAAACAGGACCGCCTGGCCCTCCTTGATTTCATCTGGGATCCCAGGGAGGTCATCGTTGAAGAGATGCTGGCCCATCTGAAGCGATTCCGGGATCGGTTTGGCCATGGCAACGTCCCGGTGTCATGGCCGGAAAATCCGCAACTTGGCCTTTGGCTCCAGTTCCAAAGACAATCGCGACTCAAGGGAACCCTGGACAAGCGGCGCCGGGAACGGCTGGATGCGTTGGGCGTGAACTGGAATGTGGACGAAGGGATACCGCCGTGAAGGCCGCCCAGGGAAGACAATCCCCTGCCGGCAACTCTATGGCCGGTCCCTCATTGATGATATGATTGCCCCCATGAAATTATTCTGTCCGGCAACGCGGCACCGACTTCGAATCATGGAGAAGAGGATGACACAAAAACATGTTCTGATCACAGGTGGATTGGGCGGCATCGGCACGGCGATCGTCAAGTATTTCGCCCGGGCGGGATACAAGACCGCGGCAACCTATGCCTCCTTCGAAAAAGACAAAGTCAAACCCTGGATGGAAATGATCGAAAAGGAGGTGTTGGAGGTCCATCTGTTCGAGGTGGACGTGGCGGACTTCGAGTCATGCCACGCCCTGTCACACAAGGTCGCGGCGGAATTCGGCGCCGTGGACATCCTGGTCAATTGCGCCGGCATCATCCGCGACTCGGTCTTCAAGAAGATGCCCTACGAAAACTGGGACCAGGTGCTCAAGGTCAACCTGTACAGCGTGTTCAACGTCACGCGCCACTTTTTCGAGGCCATGTTGATCCGCAAATGGGGCCGGGTGATCAACATCACCTCGGTCAACGGTCAGAAAGGACAGTTCGGACAGGCCAACTATTCCGCCACCAAGGCCGGCGTCCACGGCCTGACCATGGCCCTGGCCCAGGAAGGAGCCAAACATGGCGTGACGGTCAATTCGGTCGCCCCGGGCTACACCGCCACCGAAATGATGCTTCAGGTTCCCGAATCGGTCCTCGACGACATCAAGAAACACATTCCCATGGGTCGTCTCGCCCGTCCCGAGGAAATCGCCGCATCGGTTCTGTTTCTGGCATCGGACGACGCCGCCTTCATCACCGGGGTCAACCTGGATGTCAACGGCGGACAGTGGATGCATCACTGAGCCATTGACACGCCATTTCGTCGATTGCGGTCCCGTTTGACTCGTCCCGGAAAGGGGGTCATCCCTTCCCGGGACGATCGTTTTGCGACTTCGTCAACGCCCTCTCCCGAATGATCGTTTTCATTGAGTAGGTTCCATTGCATTTTTAAACCCTCCAAGATATTTTCCATCGTCAAATGGAATTCCCGCACTTCACTGGAGGTCAAACATGTATCCGATTTTATCGTTAAAAAGATTGTTCGTCGTATTCCTGGGGGCCGCCTGGCTTGCGCTTCCGGGGCCTGTCCTGGCCGCCACGGCCATCGAGGGAACGTTGCTGGCCGAACGCGATTGCGAGGCGTTCGTTTCCAAGAACAACCGAACCAACCCCGACGATCTGCGCCTTGTTCCGCGGCAGTCCTACGCGGCGTTCGAGGTGAACAAACCAACGGAATTCGACTGGATTCGGGTACGGGTGGAAAACGCCGCGGTCCCGGAACGTTGGGTGGAAACCTCCTGCGGTACACTGGAACTGAAAACAAAACGCGCCGTGGACCCCGCCGCCGAAGACCAGGGAGAGGACGAAACCATCAGCGGAAGCTGTCCCGCCACGGACTGCAACCGACCGAATCAGGAAGACAGTTTCGTCCTGGCCTTGAGCTGGCAGCCCGCCTTTTGCCAGACGCAGGCCGGAATGAAAAAACCGGAATGTCAAAACCCAACCCCAGGGTCAAGTCCCAGGGACCGTTTCACGCTCCATGGCCTGTGGCCCAACCGCAAAAGCTGCGGCACCCATTATGGCTATTGTGGTTCCGTGTGCAATGCGCCGAAGAAAACAGGCGGCAACTGGATGTGTCAACTCCCCGCCCTGACGTTGAAACCGGAGGTCCACGATAGCCTGTCCGCAGTCATGCCGAGCATGGAACATCAATCCTGCCTCGAACGCCATGAATGGTTCAAACATGGTACCTGCTCCGGGTTGTCGATCGATGACTATTTTACGCTGGCGGCCCGCATGACCGACATGTTCAACGATGCCGGAATCGCCGCCTTCATGGCCCAGTGCCCGGGAACAACGGTTTCGGAGGAGAATTTTCTGCGGGTCATCGACCAGCATCTTGGACAGGGATCCAGCCGCAAGGTGCGTCTTTCCTGTCAAAACGGCAATCTTGTCGAAGTGCAGATTCTCCTGCCACCGGACTTGAGCAACGTCACCGCCCTCGGAGATGAAATGGCCCGCGTCAAACCAGGTTTCGCCTCCAACTGCGGTGGAACATTCAAGGTTGTATCACCTTCGCGTCCCTGACCCCCGGATCACGTGCCCCCCACGCCCGGGAAACACACAAAGTTTCCCGGGTACACCTTGACCGACGTTTTGGATCAGTGGATTCATTTCATCAAGTGTGCCGGGACGCTGGAGACCATCCCCGACACGATACGGGAGGAACCGATCCGCCACGCCTTCGAAAAGGCCAGGGTGGCCAACATGACGGCGGAGGAATTCGAACTTTACGAAAAAGCGGGCATGGCCATCGCCGACGCCCAGGGGGCGGTTCAGTTGGCGCGGGAAGAAGGATGGCAAAAAGGACGACAGGACGGATGGCAGGACGGACGCCAGGCGGAAGCGGTCGCCGTGCTGCGGCGCTTGTTGTCCCGCCGTTTCGGAAGGTTGCCCGAAAGGGTCTCGGACACAGTAGCCCAGGCCGATCTTCCAACCCTGGAAACCTGGACGGACCGGGTGCTGGATGCCCGGTCCCTGAACGATGTGTTTGGCGGATGAACAAGAAGGCGATGGGGCTTCTTACCGCGTTCAGAGTCAAAGTACGGATTCTCCTTCCACTACAGTGCGATCCCCCTGGTTTCCAGGCAGGTCCGGCCTGCCCAGGAGGACGTTCGCGGTTACTCTGGAAGGACAGGTAAACGTACAACAGGAGGTTGCGATGACCGTCCTTCCCGAAATGTTTCCCGTGTCCGACCTGCGCCAAGATACCGCAACCACCCTCAAGCGGCTGGAGCACTCCCGCGCCCCCATCGTCATCACCCAGAGGGGACACACCTCTGCCGTGCCGATGAACGTCAAGCCCCATGAACGATCCGAAGAGGAACGGCAACTCCTGCCACGGTTGCTGAACGCTGAAGAAGAAATTCAAAAAGGTGAAGGTCATGACCTGGATGAGGTCATGGCCCAATCCAGGGATCTTTTGGAATCCAAATCAGAATGAAGGTCCGCTTCACTTCCTCCCTCCCGGGAAACACCCGAAGTTTCCCGAACGCACCTTCGTGACCCCAGATCCCTGACCGACACGGAACCCAACAAACTTTCGCGAAGAGCCTCCTTCCCGGCTCCATCCACAATCGTTTCTCTGAATGGCAAAACACCATAACATATCTGTTCTGAGTGTGCTGGCGCGTTTTTCGACAAGTTTCAAAAGTGATGAAAATAATGGCATCTGGTACACTCATGAACCAGCGCATTTCTTGTCGCATCGGGCCGTGAACAAAATGGGGCATTCTGTTCACCATGTCAAGAAGAAATCAGGATTCCCGATAAACATCATCACACACAAGTTATAGATTTCTTGTCCCTGGAAAATTTTGTCCAGGCAATCTCTGCGATCCAATGGGGAATAAATAATGTCGTTTTTGTATGACCATGAAGGAAACCGTAAATATCTGACCATTGCCGAGCGCACGGCCTTTTTGCAGGCTGCGTCCAGCATGTCCCAGGAGGTTTATACGCTGTGCGCCGTTCTTGCCTACAGCGGCGCCAGACTTTCCGAGGTACTGGCTCTGACGCCCGAACGAATCGACATGCACGCACGCCTTCTGCTGATCGAAAGTCTCAAGAAAAGACGCGAAGGAGTGTTCAGGGCCGTGCCGATTCCCAGCCAGTTGATCACCGATCTGGAGCGCGTCCACCATGTATCTTCCGCACGCAATGATCCTACCGCCAACAAGGGCCGTCTTTGGAATTTCTGCCGCACCACGGCATGGAAACGGGTAAAGACGTGCATGGACAAGGCGGGAATTTCCGGATTGCAGGCCAGTCCGAAAGGTTTGCGACACGCCTTCGCCGTCGCTTCCCTGCAATCCGGAGTGCCCATCAATTTTGTTCGCAAATGGCTTGGACATTCGCGCCTTTCCACGACCGAAATCTATGCCGACGCGGTTGGCGAGGAGGAGCAACATATCGCCGGTCGTCTGTGGGGAACGTTTTGACCGGGTTGCGCTGAACAGAATGCCCCATTTTGTTCACGGCCCGATGCGACAAGAAATGCGCTGGTTCATGAGTGTACCAGATGCCATTATTTTCATCACTTTTGAAACTTGTCGAAAAACGCGCCAGCACACTTCGGACATCGCGAAATTTTTTGACAATTCGGACGAGGTTATCGACTCCAATCATTTGCAAGAATCCGAAGTAAAGAAAAACCCTTGATCGATGCCGGAAAGATTGGCATGGTTCCGTGAATTACCCGACAGGCGATTCAGACCTGAAACAAGGGGTTATTCAAAACGATAAAGACTGTGCGAACCGCAAAGGGGGAATCATGAACGACATGAAGCTTGGCGCAAAACTCGGCCTGGGTTTTGGGATTGTTCTTATATTGTTGTTTCTGGTAACGCTGGCTTCCTGGAGCACGATCGAAACCTACAAGGTCAACGGTCCGGTCTATCAACGGATCATACAGGGCAAGGATCTGCTGGCGGACATACTCCCCCCCCCGCTCTACATCCTGGAATCCTGGGAAACCGTCCAGGAAATGAACAACATAACCACCAGGGAAGAACTTGCCAAACACGGTCAGACACTGACACGGCTGAAAAAAGAGTATGACACGCGCCATGACTATTGGTCGAAGGAATCGTTGGAGCCGGAACTTTCATCCTTGATGGAACAGGCACACAAACCAGTGGCATCCTTCTTCACCATGGCCCAGGGGACGTTCATGGAACAGGCCCAGGCCGGCGATCGGGAAAAGATGTCGGCGGCCATGGCGCAAATGAAAACCCTCTATGACACGCATCGTCAGGGGATCGATGCCCTGGTTGCCTATGCCATCCGGCGTAGCGCACTGGCGGAGGAAGAGGCGGGTCGGGGGATTGTCATGGCCGTCACCACGATCATTGCCGGCAGCGCGGTCGCCCTGTTGCTGGGATTGTTCGTCGCCTTCCTGTTTTCCCGCATCATCGTCAGGCAGGTGGGCGGAGAACCGCCGATCATCGCCGCCTTGGCAACCCAGGTGGCGGAAGGGAACTTGACCATGTCCTTCGACACTTCCCGTCCGGCGACCGGGATCTATCTGGCCATTCAGCAGATGGTGGAACGGTTACGCAAGGTGATCGGCGAAGTTTCCGTGGCTGCCGAACAGGTTGCCGTCAGCAGCCACGCGATCGCGGATTCGGCGCAAAACCTGTCCCAGGGGGCGACCGTTCAGACACTGTCCCTGGAAACCAGCACGACAGCCATTTCCGCCATGGCCGGGAGTTGTCAACTCAATACCGACAGTTCCAACACGACGCAGACCCTCGCCACGAAAGCCTCACGGGACGCAGCCCAGGGGGGCGAGGCGGTCAATCAGGCGGTCCTGGCCATGAAGGAGATCGCCTCCAAGATCAGTATCATCGAAGACATCGCCCGCCAGACCAACCTGTTGGCATTGAATGCCGCCATCGAGGCGGCACGTGCCGGTGAACACGGAAAGGGGTTCGCCGTCGTGGCCGCCGAGGTCAGAAAACTGGCCGAGCGCAGTCAGATCGCGGCGGGAGAAATCAGCCATCTGTCCGCCTCCAGTGTCGATGTGGCCGAACAGGCGGGTTCGATCATCGGCAAGTTGGTGCCAGACATCCAGGAAACAGCCAATCGCATCCAGGATATCGCCGATTGCAGCCGTCAACAACGCGAGGGCATCGATCAGATCGGCCAGTCGATCCGACAACTGGATCAGGTGGTGCATCAAAACGCCACCGCCGCCGAAGAATTGGCGGCAACGGCGGAAGAATTGAACGCCCAGGCCGGCGGCATGAGTCAATCCATCGCCTATTTCAATTTCGGCTCCTCCAGGGTCCCGGCCCGCCCCGAACAAACCCGAATGCCTCTGCCTGGTAAACGCCCACAGGCGGGACCGTCGCAAAAATTCGCGCCAAAAATGATCCCCGCCCCCGGTACACAATCCGGCATGGCGTGCGCGAAAATGGAAAACCATCCGAATGACGAATTTGTCACATTCTAGGAAGGGGTATCATTCAAGAAAACAGAGGGGTCCGGGAAGGGGGTTCCCCTTCCCGGTGGCGTTGGGAATCAATCCCAAAGGAAACAACACCATGAGCATATGACACTCCCATCCATGAATGAGCAATCGTTTGTCCGTTTATTACAACGACGACATGTTATTATTACATCTCTTTCCACATCTATAATAATGTTTTAATATTTCCATGATCACCCATTTTTCACACCATAAATATCGCATTAAATTATTATTCTGTTTTCATAAACGGACGCTTGATTACCCGTGGATGGTTCATGTATTCTTTGAAAAATAAACATATAGCCTTGTACATCGTAAATACGTACACCATCGGGCATGCCTGTTCTGGTTTTTTACTTATCTTTTTGGCTTTTTCCGATTTTCCCTGTCAGTCCGCTCCACGGGATTATTGATATGATTATTATCGGTCAATATAAAATTACCATTATATGACTCATCGGAATCATTAAAAACAAAGACAACATGTGAAACCTGGGAGCGTCCCATGACAATCGAGAACGATGGATCCATCTCCGAAAAGCTCGATTCCCTTTTGTCGCAGATCGATGCCTATCAGGACCGGTTCTCTGTTTTCGAGAACCACCTGAGTTCGATCTGCAAACGATTCAACGCCCTTATCGGCATCAAGGATGTGGAGCATCTTGAGTTCATGGAGCGGCTTGCCGAAAGCGGTCGGAAGCAGCAACAGCTTGAAAACGAACTCGAACGCTCCAAGCTGATCACCGCCGCCCTGACCAGTTGCAACAAGGCCCTGGTCTATGCCGACACCGAGGAACAATTTCTGACCCAGGTGTGCGATTTCATCGTCAAGAGCGGTGGATTTTGCATGGTCTGGATCGGTTATGCCATCGACGATGAACAAAAAACGATCCAGCCCATGGCATCGAGCGGCTTCGATACCGGCTATGTCGAACAACTGCAACTGACCTGGTCCGATTCCCCGATTGGCCAGGGACCGACCGGACGGGCCATACGCAACCGCAAGCCGGAGCTTTCCCGGAACATCATCACCGACGAACATTTCGAACCCTGGCGCTTCGAGGCCATGAAAAGGGGATTTGCTTCAAGCCTGTCCCTGCCGCTGATTCTCCCCAATGACCAGGTCCTGGGGGCATTGAACCTCTATTCACGGGAGGTCGATTATTTTTCCGACGACGAGATTCACATTTTATTCACGATGTCGCGGGACATTGCCTTTGGCATTCAGTCGCAGCGCGATCTCAAGAAAAACCGCGAACTGGCCATCAAGAACCAACGGGACTACAAGTCGCGGATTGCCATCTCGGCGTTGCTGGAGACCTCCCTTCAGGCCATTTCGCTGCAACAACAACTGGAAGCGGCGATGGACCTCATCATTTCGGTCCCGTGGCTGACCATCGAATCCCGTGGAAGCATTTTCCTGGCCGACGAGGCCAACAGAAAACTGACCCTCGCCGTCCAGAGAAATCTTTCCGTGCCGCTCCTGGAACTCTGCCGGCAGATCGATTATGGCTATTGTCTCTGCGGCAGGGCGGCCCAGGATCGGGCTGTGGTTTTCGCCCCCTGCATCGACGAACGCCATGACGTTTCGTTCCCCGGAATCAAGCCTCATGGTCATTTCTGTGTCCCCATCGAATCGCTCGGCAAACTCCTGGGCGTCCTCAACCTCTATGTCGCCCATGGTCACGATCGCGACGCCGACGAAGAACAATTCCTGGTCACGTTCGCCAACACCCTGGCCGGAATCATCGAAAGAAAACGCGCCGAGGAACAGATTCGCAAAATGGCCCGCACCGATTCCCTGACGCAGTTGCCCAACCGGGCTGCGTTCATGGAACGACTCAATCATGAAATCGTCCGCGCCAAGCGTCAAAACGAGCTGCTCGCCATCCTCTTCATCGATCTCGATGGCTTCAAGAAGGTCAACGACAACCATGGCCACCAGATTGGCGACGAACTGCTCACGCATGTCGGAAAAAGAATCGGCCAATGTCTGCGGGAAAGCGATGTCATCGGTCGGTTGGGGGGGGACGAGTTCTGTCTGATCCTGCCCAACATCACCTCGCCCGACGATTCGATCAAGGTCGCGGGGAAAATCATCCTGTCGGTCAACCAGCCCTACTTTCTCAAAGGAACCGAGGTCCATGTCGGGTCAAGCATCGGCATCAGCCTCTATCCCGCCCATGGAACCGATGCCGAATCCCTGTTGCGCAAGGCAGATCTGTCGCTTTACGCCGTCAAACAATGCGGACGAAATCATTGTCAGGTCTACCGGCCCGAATTCGAGGAGATCATGCAATAGGCGAAACGTTTTACCCACAGGGCATCCTGTCCATGGCAGGGGGTGGGGGGAACGCATCCTGAAGGATTATTATTTTGACTTTTCGCCCGCAGAGCATCATGTTCGAATCCCATTCGAACATCCTTGCAACCGCGTTTTCCTCGAACCTGAAAAACCACCATGAAGGAACACCTCTTCATCTCCGCCGCCGCCGTTCTGGCTCTGTTTGTCTACCATGCGCGTCTTTTCTATCTCCTCAAGAGACACCCCGACCGCACTTCAATCGGGTTGTCCAACCATATGCGTACCCTCTGGGTCGAACGTATCATGACCGAACACAAGGATGTCCTGGCAGTGCAGACGCTGCGCAATCTGACCATGGCCGCGACCTTTCTGGCATCGACGGCGATCATGATCGATCTTTGGCTGATGAATGCCATCCTTGGCGATCCGTCACGGGAAAATACACTCGCTATTTTACAAGCACCCGGTTTCGGCGCCGATAAACTCTGGATCTACCAATTGATCCTCCTGACGATCACTTTCATGTTCTGCTTCGCCAACTTCATGCTGTCGGTCCGGTATTACAATCTGGTCGCCATTTTCATCAATGTGTCGTTGTCGAAAAGAAATTTCCGCTATCTTCAAAGGCCGGGATTTTTCATCGACATGAGCCGCCTGCCCAAGGTGGACAACGGAGTGCTTCTGGTGGCCGAAACCTTCAACCGTGGCGCAGCCCATTACACCCTCGGGATGCGGGGCTATTATCTGGTCCTTCCCTTTTCGCTCTGGCTGTTCGGCGAATGGTGGTTCCTCTTCGGCACCTTGTTGATGCTGTTGGTGTTGCGACGGGTTGACAGTGCGGAATGATTCCACCCCGTGGTCCCCAGAGCAAAAACCGAGATGATTGTCAGACCACCAAACAATATTCCCTCCAGGTTTCATTGGCCAAAGCGTATCGATTCCATATAAAGCGTTTCAGGAGCAATATCGATTTCTCCCGGCCAAACGACCGTACCACCACGGACATAAGCAGCCTGGAACAGCCTGAGGTCTTTCAGCTTGCGGAACACCCCGATATCCAGGTAGGGAGACATGTCAAACACTCTTCTTTCCTGATTCTCAAATTCAAGAATGAGTTGGTAATTTTTTCGCGCTTCAACATGAATGACATCAAGCAGCATGGAACCCTCAACGAAGGGGCGCGATTTTGAAAAGCAGCTCACAGCCCGAGGCAAGTTCCCAGTCCGCCATGAGTTCTTCACGATTTTCCAGATCGGTAATAAATAATAGTTTTATAAAAACACTTTTTCCTTAGACGTTTTCCCCCGAATTCTCGATCTACAGGATAATCCCCACCACGGCGCCAGTCATGCAGGTAGCCAAGGTACCGGCGATAATCGACCGGAACCCCAGCGCAACCACCTCATCCTTGCGCCCGGGGACCATCGCCCCGAGGCCGCCGATCATGATCCCCAAACTGCCCATGTTGGCAAAGCCGCACAGGGCATACATCATGATGATGCGACTTTTCTGCCCCATTTGTTCCTGGGGGATGTTCACCAGGTCCATGTAGGCGATAAATTCATTAAGAATCGTCTTGGTCCCCAACAGGGAGCCTGCAACCTGGGCCTCCTGCCAGCCGATCCCCATCAACCAGGCAACCGGCGCCATGAGCCATCCCAGAATCTTCTGCAAGGTCAGAGGGTCCCCCTCCATGCCGGCCCATCCCGCCACACTCGCCAATCCCTGATTCACCAGGGACACCAACGCCACCAACACCATGAGCATGGCGATGATGTTGAGCAACAACGTCACCCCTTCAGTCGTCCCCCGAACGATGGCATCCATCGCCCCCGTGGCCTGGGACGGGGGCATGTCGCCGCCAAGGGTCGGCGATCCCGACTCGGGGACCATGATCCGGGAGACCATCAAGGCCGCCGGAGCGCTGATGATCGAGGCGGTCAGGACATGGCCCATGGCATCGGGAATGACCGGATCGAGGATGGCCGCATACAGCACCATCATGGTTCCGGCGATCGTCGCCATCCCGGCGGTCATCACCGCGAACAGTTCCGAGCGGGTCATGATCGCCAAGTATGGACGAATGGCCAGAGGCGCTTCCACCATCCCGACGAACACATTCATCGCCGTCGCCAGCCCGACTGCACCGCCAACGCCCATCCCCTTTTCCAGGACCGCCGAAATGCCCCGCACCACCCAGGGGAGAATCCGCCAATGATACAGCAGGGCCGAAAGGGCGCTCACCAACAGCACCAGAGGCAGCGCCTGAAAAGCCAGGATGAAGGTCGTCCCCCCCTCCCCCTTGGCAAAAGGGGCCCCCCCGCCACCCAGATAACCAAACACGAAAGAGGTCCCTTGTTCCATGGCCCGTTGCAAGGCGATCACCAGATCGTTGAGCCAAAGAAACACCGAACGGACCGGGGGCAACTTCAGCAACACAAGGCCCAGCCCCAATTGAAGCACAAGCCCCATCACCGCCACCCGCCATGGAAAATTCCGTCGATTTTCGCTGGCAAGCCAAGCGAGAAAGATCAATCCCATCAAACCGATCAAACCATGAATCATCGCCGCGTCTTTCTTTTTTTCACTTCCCTCAAGTTGGCACTCGCCAACCGCCCCTCCCCTTCCGCCGCCATCCGGGACATAAATTCCTCAAACTCCGCCACCGGCAACGGACGGCTGAAATGGTATCCCTGAATGACATCGCATTCCTGACGCACCAGAAAATCAAGTTGTTCCGGCGTCTCCACCCCTTCCGCCACCACCGCCAGACCCAGGCTGTGGGCCAGGCCGATGATGGTCTGGACGATGGTGGCATCGTCGGAATCCTCGACGCAGTTGCGCACGAAGGAGCGGTCGATCTTCAGGGTATCGATGGGAAAACGCCTGAGATAACTCAAGGATGAAAACCCGGTGCCGAAATCGTCGATGGCCAGGGGAATCTTCTCTCCCGAAAGGGCCATGAGTTTGGCGTAGGTCTCCTCGACATCGCCCATGGCGATGGTTTCGGTCAGTTCGAGTTCCAACCATCCCGATTCCACCCCCGATTCACGGATGACCTGGAGGACATGTTCGGAAAAATCGGGTTGCCGGAACTGGATTCCCGAAAGGTTCACCGCCACTACAAGGGGTGCGAATCCCTTGCCTCGCCACGCGACCATCTGGTGGCAGGCGGTACGCAACGCCCACTGGCCGATGGGAACGATCAATCCGGTTTCCTCGGCCAGGGGAATGAACTCGCCGGGGGCGATCATCCCCTGCCGCGGATGGCGCCAGCGGATCAGGGCCTCGGCGCCGACCAGGTCTCCGGAACGGGCATCGATCTGGGGTTGATAGAAGAGGGTGAACTCATCCTTCTCCAGGGCAGTGCGCAGACTGCTCTCCATGAGCATGCGCGCCATGGTGGCGATGTTCAAATCGTTGCGATAGAACTGGAAATTGTTCCGTCCCTGCTCCTTGGCATGGTACATGGCGGCATCGGCGTTGCGCAGCAGGGTCTTGACATCCGCCCCATCCAGCGGCGACACGCCGATACCAATGCTGGCGCCGATGACAAATTCCATGGTTTCGTCATTCTCGATCACAAACGGTTGCCCCAGGGCATCCAACAACATTTGCGCCGTCCTGGCCGCGTCGCGGGATTGATCGAGGTCGGGCAGAATAAACCCGAACGCATCCCCTCCCAGCCGGCCCATGGTGACATTTCGCGGCAACACCTTGCGCAACCGCCTGGAAACCCGGACCAGAAGTTGATCCCCCTTGTCATGGCCCAGGGTATCGTTGACCACCTTGAAACGGTCGATATCCAGAACCATCACCCCCAACCGGAAAGGGCGTTCCCGATTTTCCGCCAGGGCCAGGGCCAACCGTTCCTGAAAAAGATGGCGATTGGGAAGATCGGTCAAAAGGTCGTGCCCCGACAGATAGGCAAAGTTCGCTTCCGATTCGCGAAGAGCGGTCAGGTCGGAAAACAAACAGACATAACGTTCGATCCGCCCATCCGCCCCCAGAATGCTGCTGATCGTCACCCATTGTGGGATAATCGAGCCATCCTTGTGCCGATTGAGAAATTCTCCCTGCCACTTGCCGGTGGTCAACAGGGAATGCCAGAAGCCAGAGTAGAATTGTTCGTCGTGCCGTCCCGAACGCAAGAGGCGCATGTTGCGCCCGACGACCTCCGAGGGAAGATAGCCGGTGATCCGGGTGAAGGCAGGATTGACCGACAGTATGTTGGCCCGGGGATCGGTGACGACGATCCCTTCGGTCGTGTTGTCAAACACGCTGGCCGCCAGATTCTGCCGCCGTTCATGCTCGATTTCACGCAGCAGATGGGTGACACGGTTGCGCAGGATGGCCCAGTGAACCGGCTTGGTGATGAAATCGACCGCTCCCTGTTCGTAGGCGCGATCGACCGATTCGTCATCGTTCAGGGCGGTGATCATCAGGATGGGAATTCGTTGCGCCCCCTTTTTTTCCTTGATCCCGGCCAGGGTGGCAAAACCGTCCAGGCCCGGCATCCGGGCATCGAGCAGGATGACGTCGGGAAGGCGCCGGTCGAGTTCCGCCAGCGCCGCCGGTCCGCTTTCCAGTCGTACCGTGGCATAGCCCTGATTCTCCAGGAACCGGCTCAAGGTCAGCCGGGTCACGGCGTCATCATCCACCACATAAAAGAGGGGCTTTTTGTTCATCATCGTTCCATGGCCCGCTCCCTCCACCCCCGGGCATCGCAAAATAAGAAAAACAAACAATCCGTTAAACCCGGAGCATCAAGGGATCGCCCCCAGGGGGCCGGTTCCGATGGGAACTCCATCCACGGGGCTTTGGCGCTACAATTCCCGGCAGTGTACCATAATCGATGGACATGGCACCGCATCGAAATTCGCGCCAACACGCATTGCGACAAATATTCGAACGGCGGATCACCCTGGAAGATCTCTATAATATCCTATATCATGATCCGGTAATCGAACATCATCCTGACGACACTCCCCACCCAAACTGTCCGTGGTTGGGCAAGGATCGGCTGGGAAGACCCTTGCATGTTGTTGCCGTGAATAATGATGCCGAAGATCCAAAAATCATCATCACCGTTTATCACCCAAATCCGGATCTTTGGTTGTCCGATTGGACCACCCAGAGGAACAGTCCATGAAATGCACCGTTTCAAACACGGTGAGGCCCGACCTGGTACGGTCACCGTATCCCTGGATCGACAGAGGACAACCCTGGTGTTCCACGAGGTCCCTGCCCTGATCCGTGACAATCGCGGCGAGGCCTGTCACGAGGAAGCCATGACCCGGCAATGGTTGCAAAATGCAGAAGAAGCCGTGCATACAGGCGTCAAGATTGATATTCGACGGCATGCCATCGCATGACAACAATGGCGATGATTCATGCGTGGCTCCGATAAACGGTCGTCCCGAATGGTCGAGGCCATGACTCTTTCAAGCCAAATCATGGCCTTGTTTATTTTCGATGGCGATCAGGTCAAAGTTCAATTCCGAAGCGCCAACACCTCTTCCAGGGTCTGGGCATCCAAAACACGGTCGGTCCAGGTTTCAAGGATGATGTTCGATTACCGGATCATGATATAGGATATTATAGAGATCTTCCAGGGTGATCCGCCGTTCGAAT
>JADGCV010000064.1 GCA_015228815.1 Magnetococcales bacterium
GGCCGGATATATGGGTGCAACTCTTCCTTCACTATCGATGAAATTTCCTCTCGCATCTGCGGGGTGGACCATATATGTTTTTGATTTTGTTTTTTACGCGCCATTTCACCCGAAGCAAGATTCCCGCGTGGTTTTTGCGGGAATCTTGCGCAGGCGTGTGCCAATTACGCTTTTCCAGTCTTGGCATACTTGCGCATGAACCGTTCCACCCGTCCGGCGGTATCCAACAGTTTGTGCTTGCCGGTATAGAAGGGATGACAGTTGGAACATACCCCCAACGTGGTATTCTTGCCCGTGGAACGGGTTTGAAAGATATGACCACACCCGGAACAGGTGAAGGAAATTTCGTTGTACTCGGGATGAATTTCTTTTTTCATGACGAACTCTTCAAGATCGGATTGCGGTTGATGCCAAGTGCCTGAAACGAGTCAGGACGGTAGATGTTCAATTGTTCATGCTGGCAAAGAAGTCGCTGTTGTTCTTCGTGGCCTTGACCTTGTCCAGGAGGAATCCCATGGAATCCTGCGGTCCCATGGGCAGCAAAACCCGCCGCAGGACCCAAAGTTTGCCCAATTCCTCGCGGCTGGTCAGAAGTTCTTCCTTGCGGGTCCCCGACTTGGCGATGTCGATGGCGGGAAAAATACGTTTTTCGACCAGCTTGCGGTCCAGATGGACCTCCATGTTGCCCGTCCCCTTGAATTCCTCGAAGATGACCTCGTCCATGCGTGACCCGGTATCGACCAGGGCGGTGGCGATGATGGTCAACGATCCCCCCTCCTCGACATTCCGCGCCGCTCCGAAAAACCGTTTGGGACGTTGCAGCGCGTTGGCGTCGATACCACCGGAGAGGACCTTGCCCGAGGAAGGGGCAACGGTATTGTAGGCCCTGGCAAGTCGGGTGATCGAATCGAGAAGGATCACCACGTCGCGTTTATGTTCCACCAGCCGCTTGGCCTTCTCGATGACCATCTCCGCCACCTGGACATGGCGCGTCGCCGGTTCGTCGAAGGTCGAGGAGACCACCTCCCCCTTGACCGAACGTTTCATGTCGGTCACCTCTTCGGGCCGTTCATCGATCAGAAGGACCTGAAGATAGACATCGGGATGGTTGACGGCGATGGAATGGGCAATGCTCTGCATCAACATTGTCTTGCCGGTCCTGGGCTGGGCCACGATCAATCCCCGCTGCCCCTTGCCGATGGGACAGATCAGGTCGATGATCCGCGTCCCCATGTCCTCCTCGGGGCACCCCTCGACCTCCATCACCAGGCGTTCGTCGGGATAAAGAGGCGTCAGGTTGTCGAACAGGATCTTGCCGCGGCTCTTGAGCGGATCTTCATAGTTTATTTTTTCCACGCGCAACAAGGCAAAATACCGTTCGCTCTCCTTGGGAGCGCGAATCTGTCCTTCCACCACATCCCCGGTGCGCAGCCCGAAGCGGCGAATCTGCGAGGGCGAGACATAGATGTCGTCGGGTCCCGGCAGATAGTTGGTATCGGGGGCCCGCAGAAAACCAAAACCATCCTGCAAAACCTCAAGTACCCCTTCGCCATAAATCTGGCCATTGATGACACTTTCGGCCTTGAGTATGGAATAGATTAATTCCTGGCGACGCATCCCGTTGAAACCCTCGACCTTTTTTTCGTCGGCCAGGGCGGTCAATTCGGATACGCTCATGGCCTTGAGCACTTTAAGGTTGAGCGTCGCGGTTTTTTCAGAAGTATTGGTGGTCATGATTTCGTGAACCGGGTATCAAGGTTGGATGGGTTGTTTCGGTGGGTGGTTCGAGGCCGGTCGAATTTTGACATTTCTTTCCCGAATCCGTCCGTCATGACACGCCAAGCCGACGTATCCCGCCGTTCCGGGAAAAGGAACGGAGAACGAAAACGATCCTGGGCCCGCTGACGCACGGGCACGAACGAACGAAGATGCTTCAGAGGATACCCGTCAATCACGGGAGCCTGTCCGGGAGACGATCGGATCGGGCCGGGAAACGATTCGGATGATCCCGTTCCGGCGATTGCGATTATTATGACTCCGATTTTTCCGGGAACGCCGCGACCGAGATTCCGCCGGACACGTCCCGATGCGATTGTGGAGAAGTTGCGAAAAAAGATCCGGGAGAAGACCATCATGTCTCCCATCGACGGGGGTTTCCAGCCTCCCATCCGGAGTAGGAAGCTACCCAGGGTGAAGGATAAAGTCAATCCTATTTTCAAAGTAGGGCATGTTTTTTTGTCCAGGTTGATTCAACCGGTGGGCGGATGGGGGTCGGGCCAAAGAAAACGACGATGAGGTCTGGCCTGTTCTTGAAAGTGTAACCACAGTCGATGTACCTGGGCCGAGGTCGCTTCCATGGAACCGCTGTTGTCGATGACATGATGGGCGCGCCGGTTTTTTTCCTCTTCGGGCAACTGCCGGAGCATCACCTGGCGTTTGACCGCGTCGGACATGTTGTCCCGGCAGGCCAGGCGACTCCATTGGTGGCAACCGCAGGCGACATTGACGGTCCGGTCGCACAGCCGGTCCCACCCCGTCTCGAAAAGAAGCGGTACTTCCAGAATGGCGACGCGGGTCTTGGCAACCGGTCCTCCGGTCTCCCGTTCGAACTCCTGGAGGAGGGTGTCGCGAACCTCCCGGAGGATCCATTCGTGCAGCATCGATTCCAGGACGACACGATCCTCGGGGTGGGTGAAGATCCAGTCGGCCATTTTTTTTCGGTCCAGTCCCGGCAGTGTTTCGCTCCCGGTCACTTCGAGAAAGGAGGGGCCAAACCGTTCGATGACGGCCCGCAATCCTTCACTCCCCGGGGCCACCACCCTTCGGGCCACCCGATCGGTGTCGATCAGCCAGGCTCCCAAAGCGGCAAAGCGTTCCCCGACATGACTCTTGCCGCATCCCATCGAACCGGTCAGCCCCACCAGAAACAAAGGAAGTTTCCGTTGTCCATCCATGGCGTCATCCTTTTCCCAGATACCATGCGTAGACCCCATCGCCGACAAAGAGATACATCCAGGCGGCGGCGGCCAGCCAGGGGCCGAACGGGATGGGTTGGGAGCGGTCGCGGTTCGCCACGATCATCCAGGCGATGCCGACGACACTGCCGGCCAGGGCGGAAAAGAACAGGGTGAAAGGAAGGGCTTGCCATCCCAGCCACGCGCCGATCATCCCCATCAGTTTGACATCGCCAAACCCCATTCCGACCTTGCCGGTCATTTTGTGAAACAGCCAGGCGAAGGCCCACAAGCCGCCACCACCGATGACAAGACCCAATACCGATGCCCTCGCGTCGGCAAGGGGGGGGGCCAGCCAGCCGCTCCAGGCCAGCGCCACTCCCGACACCATTCCCGGAAGGGTGATGACATCGGGGAGGATGTAATGCTTGAAATCGATGAAGGAGAGGACGATGAAGGCATATCCCAGGGTGAGCGGAAGCAGGTTTTCCCAGTGAAGTCCGAACCGGAGAACCACCTGGACGGCAAGCAATCCCGCCAGGAGTTCCACCAGGGGATAGAGGGTGGAAATGGGGTGGCGACAGTGGCGGCAACGGCCACGCAGGATGAGCCAGCCCAACAATGGAATGTTGTCGCGCCATGAAATGTTTTGCCGGCACTGCGGGCAATGAGAGGGTGGAAAGACGATACTTTCGCCCAGCGGCAGACGATGAATGCATACATTGAGAAAACTGCCCCAGGTGATGCCAAACGCAAACACCATGAAAATGATCGAATCGGACATTCATCGTCCTCCCGGATGGTGCATGGGTGCGATGCATCCATTCGGATTCCCACCCGTGGTTCCCAATGTTCCCGAGGCGTTGACGATACCCGATTCCCGACGGGCGGTACAGGAAAACCACAAATATCCTTGCATCTTTTGTGACAAAACGCGACAATGCGTTGTGAATTCATGATCCAATGACCAAAAGCGGGCAGTCCATTGACAGCACGACACCCTTCGAAGGTTCACGTCATCGGCGCAGGGCTGGCCGGTTCCGAAGCGGCGTGGCAGTTGGCCGAACGGGGGATCGAGGTCTCCCTGTCGGAGATGCGTCCGCTGCGATCGAGCCCTGCCCATCGGACCCCATGGTGCGCCGAGCTGGTCTGTTCCAATTCATTGCGCGGCGGCGATCCGGAACGTAACGCCGTCGGTCTCCTCCATGAAGAGATGCGTCGCCTGGGATCTCTCGTTCTTGCCGCCGCCGATGCCCATCGGGTCCCTGCCGGCGGCGCCCTGGCAGTGGATCGCATCGAATTCTCGACATTCATCCAGAACCGGATTCAAACCCATCCCCGAATCATCCGCCATGTCCAGGAATGCCACGACCCCGACCCCGACCTCCCGTGCATCATCGCCACCGGCCCCCTCACTTCCGATGCCCTGATCCCCTGGATGGAAAAGAATCTGGGTCGGGAACGTCTTTTTTTCTTCGATGCCCTGGCGCCCATGGTTGCCGGCGACTCCATCGACATGAGCCGCGCCTGGAAACAATCACGCTACGACAAGGGGGGGGACGATTACATCAACTGCCCCCTCGATCGGGAAGGTTATCATGCCTTCGTCACCCAACTGCAAACCATCGCGACCGCTCCCTTGCGTGACTTTGAACGCGACACCCCGTTTTTCGAAGGATGCCTGCCGATCGAGGTGATGGCATCGCGCGGCCTGGATACCCTGCGCTTCGGCCCCATGAAACCGGTCGGCCTGGCCAATCCCCACGATGGCGGTCGCCAGCCGTGGGCCGTGGTCCAACTGCGTCAGGATAATCATGCGGCAACCCTTTGGAACATGGTTGGCTTTCAAACGCGCGCCACCTGGCCCGAACAGCGGCGTCTGTTCCGGACGATTCCCGGATTGGAACAGGCGGAATTCGAACGTCTGGGGGCGATGCATCGCAACACCTTCATCCAAAGCCCGTTCGTTTTGGACCAATATTTGCGTCTGCGCACCCGGAACGATCTGTACTTCGCCGGTCAGATCACCGGGGTCGAAGGGTATGTGGAATCCGCCGCGTCGGGACTTTTGGCGGGGGTGTTCATGGCGGGCCAACTGCGATCGGGTCACCCGCCGCCGCTACCACCGCCGACCACCGCCCTTGGCGCCCTGTTGCGTCATGTCACGCAACCGCCAACCAAACGGTTCGAACCGATGAACATCAATTTTGGTCTGTTTCCGCCGCCATCCGCAGCCGTGTCAAAAAAACATCGGAAAATGGAATTGGTCCGACAGGCCCGAATCGATCTTGAACCCTGGAGACGCGCCCTTGTAACAAGTCCTTGACAGGGGCAACGAATTACATTAACGTGCAAGTCCTTTTTTGCTTGTCGCACCGCTCGGAAAAGATCGTCGATTTGTTTGAATTATCAGAATATTTCTGTCGCTGAAAAAAAACGGACCCTGAATTGCATTATCGCCGAGGAAGAGACAATCGCGGGGTTGAACGTCAAATTGGTGACTTGAAAAAAGAGGACGTATGCTTTCCGGACCCAGAAGACACAAGAAAACGCGCACATTCGCCACGAGAACCCGAATCCAGGCGGTCGCTGTCGAAAACGTTGCGACCGGAGGCGTTGTTCCGGTCGGAAGAGCCGTTCCGGTCGTTGGGCAGGCCCGTGAAAAAAAGTTTCCCTCCTTGCTGTTCGGCATGGTGACAGTCGGATTGATCGCCACCCATGGCGCGTTGAACGCCAGTACTTCGGGAGGAATTCCAACCGATTATCTGGGCTGGTTGTTGCGCAACGAAATGACGCACGTCCAGGAAATGGATGGCGTGGCGGAAAAAGAACGTGAAGCCAGGCCGGTTCGGGTCATCACCAACGCAACGCGGCAAAATGCCCTGTCGGCGGACGAGTCGATCCGGCTTGCGGCATTGCGTACCCCACGGGTCCGTCTGGATCGGGGTCGTCCCCAGGTACAGGAACACCATCAGGTCATCATCGAACGCATTTCCCGGGGCGATACGCTGTCGTCGCTGCTGCAACGGCAGAACATTTCGCTCAGGACCATCTATTCCATCGCCCGCGGTGCGCGACCGGTGTTCGATCTTTCGGCCAATTTCCAGACCGGAAAACTGGTCAAACTTGTTTTCGACCGGCAAAAACAGCTGCTTTCGGTTTCCTATCCCACCGATGACGGCAATACGCTTGTCGTCAAGCGGACCGAAGCGGGCGATTTCAAAGGGGCGCTCGAACCGGGGGATTTCGGCATCACCAGCGTTTCCAACACCCCGGCCATGGTTTCGGTCGCGGAGCCGAAACAGGATTCGAGCGACGCTTCGGAAAGGGATCAACCACAGGTCACCGTCGCTCCGGATGCCGCCGGCAACCGTGGCACGTCCGTTGACGATACATCCAAGAGACAACGGACCGTCAATTCCGTTGCCATCAAGGTCAAACAGGGCGATGTCCTGACCGGCATCCTGGCGGCGCGCAACATCGACGAAAACACCGCCATGGAGATCGCCCGGTCCTGCAAGCCGGTCTATGATCTTGCCCGCATGCTGCAACCGGGAAAGATTCTCAATGTCGATCTTTCGTCCGAGGGATTGTTGTTGGCGCTTTCCTACCCGGTCGATGATGAGAGCATCTTCTGGCTGCGCAACGATGGCCAGGGGTTTGTCCCCAAGATCGAGAAGAAGGTGTTCAACAGTCGGACGGAAATCATCAGTGGCGCCATCCGTACCGATGGATCGTTGTTTGCGGCGGGAAGCCGGGCCGGTTTGACCCATTCACAATTGGCGACACTGGTCAACATGTTTGAATACGACATCGACTTTGCCCGCGACATCCGTGTTGGCGACAGTTTTTCGGTCGTTCGGGAAGTGAAGTTTCACGAGGGAAAACGGGCTGGCGAGGGACGGATCCTGGCTGCGGAGTTCACCAATCAGGGGACGCCGCACCGGGTGGTCCATTATACCAACCCCAAGGGTGAATCCGACTATTTCGACGCCATGGGACAGAGCATCCGCAAAATGTTCATCCGCGCCCCGGTCGATTTCCGCCGCATTTCGTCATTGTTTTCGAGCAATCGCAAACATCCGGTCTTTGGATTCACCCGGGCGCACAAGGGTGTTGATTATGCCGCGGACATGGGGACTCCGGTCCGGGCGGCGGGTGATGGCGTGGTCACCCATGTCGGGACCAAGGGCAGTTTCGGCAAGCTGATCCTGATCCGTCACAACAGCCAATACACCACCGCCTACGCCCACCTGCACCGCTACGCCAATGACATTCGTCCGGGCGCTCGGGTCAAACAGGGACAGATGATCGGCCAAGTGGGGATGACCGGGGCCTCTACCGGACCGCATCTTCACTACGAAGTCCGCGTCAACAATGTGCAGGTGGATCCGCTTTCCATCAAGATGGCCTCGGCATCACCGGTTCCGCCGCGTTACATGAGCGACTTCCGCGCCAAGACCGCGCCGCTTCTGGCGATGATGAAATCGGGAACCACCCGGGTGGCGGCCCTTGTCAACGACAAACGTACACGTTGATTTTCTTTGAATCCCCCGATCTGGACCATCCGCGCACTGCTGCAATGGAGCAGTCCCTGGCTGGCCCGGCGGGGGATCGACACCCCCCGCCTTGACGCCGAACTCCTTCTTGCCGACACCCTCGGTCTGGAACGGATCGGTCTCTTTCTCGATCCGGACCGGCCATTGACTCTGGACGAACTGGATGCTTTCAAAAGCCGTCTCAAGCGGCGCACGGACCGGGAACCGGTTGCCTACATCATCGGTCGCAAGGAGTTCTGGAAGGATTCTTTTGTCGTCGATCGCCATGTGCTCATTCCCCGTCCCGAAACCGAAACTCTTCTCGAATGTGTGCTCCTTCATTTCAAGGACCGGACTGGCCCCTGGCGTTTTCTCGAAACCGGCTGCGGTTCCGGGGCCTTGTTGTTGAGTCTTTTGCGTGAATTTCCCCAGGCACGGGGAATCGGTCTCGACATCAGTCCCGAGGCCCTTGACATCAGTCAACGCAATGCCCTTGCGATGGGAATGGATCGTCGGGTCCAATGGCATCGATCGGACCTGCTGTCTGCTCTGGACGGCACCACGTTGTCGTTCGAGGCGATCGTCGCCAATCTTCCCTATGTCCCCCGCGGAGAAATTTCCATGCTGCAACCCGAAATCGTCCACTTTGAGCCCCATCTGGCTCTGGATGGCGGCGATGATGGCCTGGATCTTGTTCGACGTTTCATCTTTCCCGCCGTTTCGTTTCTGGCCCCGGGAGGGCTTCTGGCCCTGGAAATCGATCCCCGGCAACGCCACGAAGTCGTTTCCTTGTTTGAAAAACAAAACCTTTCCGGTATTTCAGTCTTGCCCGACTGTCACCGTGTCGCGCGCATCGTTTTCGGTTTCTCGCCGGACCATCGGACCTCTTTCCATGGTTGAAATTATTGAAAGAAAAAAGGGGTCTGGGGGATTGCCCCCAGGGTTTTGACTTTGTTTTTGATTTTGTTTTTCCACGCGCCCTTTCACAATACAACCGGCATTGCGTTTGCCTTTCTTCGCAAAAAACGCGAAGAAAGACAGGCCAAGGGGCGCGTTTTACGCGAATTTCCGCAAAAACCACGCGGAAATTCGCTTCGGGTGAAATGGCGCATAAAAAACAAAGTCAAAACCCTGGGGGCAATCCCCCAGCTCCCTTTTTTCTTTCAATAATTGAAGCCGGAGCGTTCATTATCCACATATTTATTTTGGTATACGATCGGAAACAAACTATTTAGAAAAAGTTTTTTTTATTGTCATTATTATTTTCTATTGAGCATGCTTCCATTTTTCCCAGTCCTGAAGACGCTCCGAAGTTATCAAATATTTTAACATTTTGTTTTATTTAATTTTATTAAATTTCATGTCTGCCCTTGCCTCGCATTGTCCATTGGATCATGAACCTTTGCCGGGTGACCTTGATTTGCGATTGACCGTATATTTTTTGTTAATTTAAAGGTTTCCCTTTTCAAATTCCGGCAAACATGTTAACAAATTAAGGCAAAATGTATCTCGGGTCGCAACGTGGCTTCCCGGAGCGGATCCATGCGGGTCCGTGAAGGATCGCCGCGATTGTCGATGGCCTGTCCATGAGCAATGAACCTTTTGAAGCCAGGAGATTATTGAATGAAAGAAGTCGTCATCGTCGCCGCGGGACGCACCGCGGTTGGAAACTTTCTGGGAGCCCTTTCCAAGGTGCCCGCCACGGTGCTCGGGTCCAAGGTCATCGCCGGAGTCATTCAACGCGCCGGAATCAAACCGGAACAGGTCGATGAAGTGATCATGGGCCAGATCCTGACCGCAGGCGCCCGGCAGAATCCTGCCCGTCAATCAGCCATGGGGGCGGGCATTCCCTACACCACCCCCGCCATGACGGTGGACAAGTTGTGCGGCAGCGGCATGAAATCGATTCATCTGGCGACCATGGCCATCAAACTGGGTGACGTGGACATCGTCGTGGCGGGAGGTCAGGAAAACATGACCCTGGCACCGCACCTGATCCTCGATGGCCGCACCGGCACCCGCATGGGGCCTGGACGGATGGAAGACAGCCTCATCTATGACGGCCTGACCGACGTGTTCAACGAATACCACATGGGGGTCACCGCCGAGAACATTGCCGAGCGTTTCAATATTTCCAAGGACGAGCAGGACAAATTTGCCGTTGCCTCGCAGAACAAGGCGGAAGCGGCACAAAAATCGGGCCGGTTCAAGGATGAAATCATCCCCATCGAAATCCCCCAGGGCCGCAACAAGCCCCCCCTGGTCTTTGAAAACGATGAATTCATCCGCAAGGGGGCGACCATGGAACAACTGGCCAAGATCCCCGGCGCCTTTAAGAAGGGTGGCACGGTGACCGCGGGCAACGCCTCGGGAATCAACGACGGCGCCGCGGCGGTGGTCTTGATGTCGAAGGAAAAAGCGACGCAGTTGGGCATCAAGCCCCTCGCCCGGGTTGTTGCCTACGCCAGCGCCGGCGTGGATCCGGCGATCATGGGTACCGGTCCGATCCCCGCCAGCACCCTGTGCCTCAAGAAGGCGGGCTGGACCGTCGCCGACCTCGACCTGATCGAGGCCAACGAGGCCTTTGCCGCCCAGGCGATCAAGGTCAACAACGACCTGGCCTGGGATCTGTCCAAGGTCAACGTCAATGGTGGCGCCATCGCCCTGGGACATCCGGTGGGGGCCTCGGGATGCCGTGTCGTGGTCACCTTGTTGCACGAGATGCAACGCCGTGACGCCAAGAAGGGGCTTGCGACCCTGTGCATTGGTGGTGGCCAGGGGATCGCCATCGCCGTGCAACGGGATTGACGGTCTCGAAACCAGAGTGTTCTGAAAATTGAAATTTTTCGGTTTGTTCACGATCACAAAGCAAGGAGAAGGCAATGACGAAGAGAGTTGCATTGGTCACGGGTGGCATGGGTGGCATCGGTACCGACATCATTCGGGACCTTGCCAAGGCAGGAAAGGTTGTCGCTTCGACCTATGCGTCGTTCGAAAAGGATAACATCCCCGCCTGGACCGCCGAACTGAAGAAGGAAGGGATCGACTGCTTCCTGGCGGAATGCGACGTGTCCAATTTTGATTCCTGCGCCAAGGCGGTCAAGGAAATCGAGGCCAAATTGGGTCCGATCGACATCCTGGTCAACTGCGCCGGCATCACCAAGGACTCCTCCCTCAAGAAGATGGAAGTGGCCGCCTGGAACAAGGTCATCGAGGTCAACCTCAACAGCGTTTTCAACATGACCAAGCAGGTGTTCTCGGGCATGGTGGACCGTGGATTCGGTCGCATCATCCACATTTCCTCCATGAACGGTCGCCGCGGCATGTTCGGTCAGGCCAACTATGCCGCCACCAAGTCGGGCATGGCCGGTTTTTCGATGTCGGTCGCCCAGGAAGGGGCCAAGAAAAATGTGACCAGCAACACCGTTTGCCCCGGTTACACCGCCACCGCCATGATGAAGACGATTCCCGAAAAGGTCATGCAGGGCATTCTCGCCCAGATCCCCGCCGGTCGCATGGCGGAGCCCATGGAAATCGCCCGGGTCGTCACCTTCCTGGCCGACGACAACGCGGGATTCATCAATGGTACCAACATTGATGTCAATGGCGCCCAATACACCAGCTATTGACATCACGGGAAGAATGAGGCGCAATCCGGTCCAACGATCGATTCCGACACTCTGGCACCGGAAACCCGGCGGATCATGACCGAAACCGTGCGCATCATCAAGAAATATCCCAATCGGCGTCTTTACGACACCGAATCCTCCACTTATGTCACCTTGGAAGGAATCCGGCGCCTGGTTCTTGCCGGATCTCCTTTCAAGGTGGTGGACAACAAGACAGGAGCCGACATTACCCGGGCCATCCTGTTGCAGATCATCAGCGAACGCGAAGAAAAAGGAGCCCCGGTCCTTACCACCGACCTGTTGCAAAGCATCATCCGATTTTACGGCGATTCCCTGCAATCCCAGGGTGTTCTCGGCGAATATCTGCAACAAAGCATGGATTTTTTTCTTGATCAACAAAACCGCATCCGTGCTGCCGCCGATCCGATCGCCCTCATGTCGGAAATGACCAATCGAAGCCTTAATTTCTGGAACAACTTTTTCCCCGGATCCCAACCTTCGGGGAGCAATCAACGGGATAATACTTCAAAACATTGAAAACAAATTAATTTTATCGCAGGTGTTTTTTTTCGACCCGGCGAAAAAAAAATTTGACAACGTGTACCAATCCATCTATGCTGCAACGCAACATTATTGCGGTGCAGCAAACCGACCGTCCTCAAGGGAGAGAGATCATGGATAAGAAAATCGCCGATCAACTGACGGAACTTTCGCAAAAAATGATGGAAACCGTCACCACTTTGCAGAAAATCAACGACCGCACCGTTCAGGATCTGGCCAAACAGCAGCTTGAAGCTGCCGAAAATTTCATCAAATCGGGCTCCGAACAGATGAAACAGATGGGCAGCATCAAGACGGTCCAGGACGCCGTTACCAATCAGGCGGAGCTGGCCTCCGAGGTGGGCAAGATGGTCCTGGCCAATGCGCAAAAAACCATGGAAGTCCTCACCCGCGGCCAATCGGAACTGAAAAATCTGATCGATCAAAACATCAAGGAATTGATGGACCGGGCCAAGAATGGTGGGCGCTAGTCAAACCGGAACGGAATAGGGACAGTCAAACGATCCGGTTGCGGGGACATCTTGTCACCTGTGGTGAGAAGGTGGAACGACCCGAGCATCAGGCGCAGGGACGCGCCTTCCAAAACCCAACCCGACCCTTCAGTGGGGATCGGGTCTTGTTGTTTGCGCATTCGCGCCATATCTCAAAAACCAGAATTCAGTATCAAGGCCTTTCAAGGAGATCATCATGGAAAAGTCACCGTTTTCATCAACGGACTGGATGCGAAGTTGGGCAGAGCTTCAGCAAAAATTCTGGCAGGAATCGTCCAACATGGCCCAGAATTCCTGGTGGAAGACGGTCATGCCGAACATGCCGAACATGCCGAACATGCCGATGGACTATTTCAGCAAAATGATGGGCAGCATGTCACCGATGTGGAATCCTCTGGCGATGTTTCAGACGGCCGGGACCCAGGACATGGTCGTGAAGAATCTGATGTCGTCGATGAACGGGTTTACCCAGATGGGACAGGCGATGCTTGCGATGTTTCAATCGTTGGGCGATGTTTCCAAGACGGGGGAATGGACCAGTGTCGTCGAAAAGACGGTCGAGCAGTTCCGCAACATGATGGCGACCGCGGGAGACAATCCGTTTGCGTTTCCGTTTTTCAATCCGATGGGACCGATGAACCAGTCGCTGGAATCATTCAACCAGATGCTGGCCAGCAATCCGTTGTTCACCCAATTGAACAGCAGCCTGCCGCAGTCACTCGGATCGCCGGCGCTGTTGCAGACGATCCTGGGATTCCCGGGAGTCGGAATTGGACGTGAAAAACAGGAAATCATGCAACGCGCCATGTCCTTCGGCATGGATTTCCAGAAATCCTTCTCCGAATATCAGACCTTGAAGAACAACATGAAGGTCAAGGCCCTGGAGAAGTTGCAGGCGAAGCTCATCGAACTGGGCAAGGGTGAGAAAAAGATCGAGACCCTGCGTGACGCCTTCGTTCTGTGGATCGATTGCCTGGAAGAGGCCCATTCGGAACTGGTCACCAGCGATCAATATTTGCAGACCAACGCCCGCATGGTCCGGGACATGATGAACTTCCGCAAGACGATGCAGGAATTGACGGATGATTTTCTTGCCGGAATGAATATTCCCAATCGTCGCGAGCTGGACTCGGCCTACAAGAAGATTCAATTGCTCAAGCGCCAGGTTCGCGAAATGGATGAGGAAATCAAGGAACTTCGGGCAAGCGGTGGTGCCGCGGGCAGCATGGATGCCGAAAATCTGCGGTTCGATCTGGAGGCCCTTCAGGCTCATGTGGAAAAGACCCTTGGGGCTGTTCCGGTGAGCGAAAAAAGGTTGGGACGCAAAAAAGCGGGCGCAACCAAGGACGAATCCGAAAAAAAAGGAGCCTGATGAATGTTTCCGTTCAACATTAAGCCCGAAGCGGCCGCCAAGGAACTGAATCAATATTACAAACAGATGGCTGCCGGCATGAAAACCCTGAGCGAACTGGGACCCATCAGCGAGGGGATCAGCGCCAAGGAAGCCGTCTATGAAGAGGACAAGGTTGTCCTGTATCATTACACCCCCCGGGTGGAAAAGCCGCATGGCATTCCGGTTTTGGTGATTTATGCCCTGGTCAATCGCCCCTATGTGGCGGACATGCAGGAAGACCGGTCGTTGATCCGCGGACTGTTGGATCAAGGGTTGGATGTCTACATCATCGACTGGGGTTATCCCGACGCCTCCGACCGTTTTCAGGAACTCGACGATCACATCAACGGCTATATCCGGCGTTGCGTCGATTTCATCCGCGCCCGTTACGATCTGCCGAGCATCAACATTCTCGGCATTTGTCAGGGGGGCACGTTCAGCATTTGTTTCACCTCGCTATACCCGGAAAAGGTCAAAAATCTGGTGACGGTGGTGACTCCGGTCGATTTCCATGGTGGCAAGAATGTTCTGGGATCCTGGGGCAAGGATCTGGATGTCGATCTGATCGTTGACAGTCTGGGCAATGTTTCGGGTGATCTTTTGAATTTCACCTTCCTGTCGATGAACCCCTATCGCTTGACGGGGCAAAAATATCTCGACATGATTCCGATGCTGGAAGATCCTACGGGCTTGATGAACTTCCTGCGGATGGAAAAATGGATTTTCGATTCTCCCGATCAACCGGGCGAGACCTTCCGTCAGTTCGTCAAGGATTTCTTCCAGGACAACAAGCTGATCAAAGGTGAAGTTCGTCTCGGTGGCAAGCGGGTGGACATGAAGAACATCACCATGCCGGTCTTCAATGTCTTTGCCACCAAGGATCATCTGGTTCCCCCGCCTGCCTCCCAGGCCCTGGGGAAATACAGTAACAGCAAGGATTATTCCGAGTTTCCCTTCAAGGGGGGGCACATTGGCATCTTCACTTCCGGTCGTTCCATGTCGGAAGTTCCTCCTGCCATTGCCAACTGGCTCAAAGCCCGTTAAGCCGGGTTGTATCGTTTTTGCATGAAAAAAGCCCTGGTGCGATGCCAGGGCTTTTTTTGTTCCACCGCCATACGGTCACAATCCGTCGATGATCGCTTTCATTTTTTTGATACGTTCGGCTTGAATCCCTTCGGCCAAGGCCTTGGCCTCGTCTTTTTTGCCTGCCTGTATTGCCGGAATGATTCCAGTATCGCGGGTGTTTTTGAATTCGGTCCAGATCGTCTTCAATTCCGCGGTTTTGGCGGCATCTGCCGTGGCCAGGGCGGCATCCACCTTGGCGGTTCCGGAAGCGACCATTTTTAATTTTTCAGCCTGGGCTGCCGCGTCCGGGGCCGCCAGCAATCCCATCACCCCTTCTCGTGCTTCCGTCATCCCCGCCTTGATTGCATCCCCCAAGGGACCCGCATGCAGGGGTCCCAGGGGAAAAACAAGCGCCAATCCCAGCAGAATCATCGAGGACAGTTTTTTCATGATTTCGTCTCCTTGGCTTGATCCATTGATTTATATTTTTGGCCCCCTGTTCGTTTCAGGGACCTTTTCGTCACGGGGCCGATCGAAATTCATGTCAACATACGTCAAATGTCAACCGACTGCCTATCCTGTCCGCATTTAAAATTGATCCGCATCAAGAACATCCATGATCCCGAATCCTGGGGGAACCTGGGCGGCTGCAAATTATTGTAACTGCCCAGGTACCCTCTGGGTTCAATTATTGAAAGAAAAAAGGGGTCTAATGGTATGGTCCGCCCCGTTCC
>JADGCV010000065.1 GCA_015228815.1 Magnetococcales bacterium
TCCTGTCGTAAGAACGATGGCTGCCGGGGGATCAGTCCGAAAGCCGAAAACGTTACGTAACGCTGGAGGATCACCAGCGTCGTTTGCAAAACCGGGTGTCCCAGATTTGTCATGAGACCCCGACGGACAATTTGCATTTTGCCCTGAAGTGGCCGCGCATTGACGAAGGCTGCGTCAATTATCTGGATAGCTGGCTGACCGATCATCCCGGAACAAGGTTGGTGGTTCTCGACACCTTGGCACGGATCAAACCACCAAGAGGCCGGAACGGTGACATCTATGCCGAGGACTACGCGGCGGTTTCGGCTTTCAAGGAAATTTCCGAACGTCACGGCGTGAGCATCATCCTTGTTCATCACTTGCGCAAGATGGCGTCCGACGATCCAGACGACATGTTGAGCGGGACAACCGGCCTTGCGGGTGGCGTAGACGGCACACTGATCTTGACCCGCGACGCCAGAAAACCGACCGGACCTTTGACTTTGTACCGGCGCGGACGAGACCTGATCAACGATGAACCACTTGCGCTTGACTGGAACAAGGAGACCGGGACGTGGCGCGTTCTGGATCGTGATGAGGCGGTCAGACAAGCCATTACTGAAGAGCAACAAACCATTTTGGATACGCTGCAAGAGGCGGGCTGTCCCTTGACCATCCAGGAAATATCAGACGCGACCGGCAAGAATGGTGAGGCCGTCCGCAAACTGGTAAGCCGGATGATGACGACAGGTATTCTTCTCAAAAACGGGCCACGCAACCAAACCCGATACTCTATATCCATATCCCAACCATCCCAACCATCCCTACCATCCCACCTATCCCACCTATCCCAACCAGAAGAAGAGAAGGAGAGGTTGGGATGGTTGGGACATGTGCATATAGGGATGGTGTCCCAACCTGAAAATAACGAAATCAATACTTTGAATGAGGTTGGGACGGTTGGGACGGTTGGGACATATGGGACGCCTTCTTGCGATTGTAATATAAGAGACAATGAACAGGTTGGGACGGTTGGGACGGTTGGGACAGTTGGGACAGTTGGGACGGTTGGGACAGTTGGGACAGTTGGGACGGTTATCCCTCAAAATTGCGATTACGAGGAGTTTTGACATGGACGGATTCCTCGCATTGCAAAGCCTGCGAGAAGTTGGGCTGAATTTTTCCCTGGCGGGGGACATCCTTCGGGTCACTCCTCGCGAAAAACTGACCGACGAAACCCGATCCCTGATCCGGGCGCACAAGAACGAATTGATCAACATGTTGCGCGCCGAAGCGCCCGCCGATCCCGGATCCAAACCGAGTCTTCCACCTGGTCGGATGATTTCAGAGCGAGACTCAGGTCATCAGACCGAATCTTCTTTGGCCTGTGGCGGTGAAGTTTTTGAAGAGCGGGCGGCCATCATCGAACATGAAGGCGGGATTCCAAGAGAATGGGCTGAAGAGCTTGCCCGCCTTTGTACCAGGCCCCGACCGGAAAACTTTTCTCCAGAAAGGTGGGCAAGAAGACTTGCGACAGCTGCCCTGTTCACCAAACGATGGGCGGCAAAAGCCGTCCATTATGGGTGGACCGCAGCGGAATTTTTCGGAGACACCGAGAGACCGGGACTGATCTTTGGTTTCTGAACGGAGAGGAGGTCGAAATGATAGAAGAAGTAAAATCTCATCTGAGTACTGGCCCCCGCTCCCAGGCTGGGAAAGCACGGTCCAGCATGAACGCTGTCCGCCACGGCCTGTTCAGTCGCCACCTGTTCCTGGAAGGTGAACCCCCGGAGGAGTATCACGTCATGCTGGAGGATCTCCACTCAACCCTTCGCCCGGTGGGAACTCTGGAGCAGGGGCTGGTGGAGCGGATTGCCGTAAACATGTGGCGACAACGGCGGCTGGTCCAGGCCGAAACCGCCCTGCTGGATCTGGAACGCAGGCCGCAGAAGATCGCCAAGGCCACTTCCAGGGAGTTGGAACGGGGATGGAACGAAGAGTTGAAGGAAGAGGAACTTGGCTCCTATAACGAGAATCTGGCGGGCTGGTGCCAGCGGGTGATCGATGAATTCGACGCCCGTTCCGAAATCACCCTGGACGCCCTGGCCAAGCAGTCCCCTTCCATTCACGGCCAGCTTGTGGAGGATGCCAAAAGCTCCGGCGTCTTGCCGGAGGCGTATCTGACCGCCTATGACGGCGGTCTCCAGGAGTATGTCCTTGAACTGGTGCGCTGGTGTCGGGGGGAACTGGACAAGGCCAACCAGAGGCCCCGCATCCTGGCCACGGCCCAGAAAGTGTGGGACCGGAAGGTGATTCTGCCGGACAATCATCTGGAACTGCTGGCTCGCTACCAAACCACCTTGGACAACCAACTCTACAAGGCCATGAAGGCGCTCAGAGAGACCCAGGAATGGCGTTTGAAGACGATGGAGGGGGTATCCTGCCCAAACGCAAGAAACGTCCAGGAAGAGGCGATGAACGCGGCGTGAGGAGGTTCGTTTCGCAGAATGGGAATGGGGCATTGGTGGCAAGCCGTTCCTCAATCAGGCCGACAAGAGCTTCCGCCTGGATTGCGGCCTGTTGTTCCGTCAAACCTGCATCCCGGAGTTTTCTGACGTAGGCATAGGTGTCGAACGCAATGGCATTTCCCATGATGGTTCCTCCTTGTCAGAAGACTCTATCCCACAACGTTCAGCAACGTCTACATGGAACGGGAGCGAAGGGGCAAGGACCATGATTGTGCGCACCATTGCGCACCATTGCGCACCCTATAAGGGGGCATGGCAGGCCATCCCCGGGGCGTCCCTGCCCATCATTGGCAAAAACCTGGGACATCCGTCCCTACAGACGACGGCAATCTACGTCCGACTGGACCTCAATCCAGTCCGGGCCGCTATGGTCAAAGCGACCGACGCGATGGTGGGGAAAGTTGGCACGCGAGAAGAAGATTAGGTGTGTTTTTTATAAGAAGGACAAACCTGATGGTCAGCTGCTGTAGAATTCTTCCATCGCGGAAGGTGTAATCTCTTGATTGCCGCGCTTCCGTGCAGAAAGCCCCTTCCTGGCGTCCTTCCAAGGAGATTCGGAGTGCGTCAAATCGCTCAGATATTGCGATGTCTCCTCCCCATAATAACGAATCACCTCATCAACAGATTCCTTCTGAACGTCCGAAAGAGCCTCTGGATCGCCCCCGACACTTGTGACATGAAACTTTCCCTTGTGCGCGTCGAAAAGTGCCGGACATACCGGCCCGTTGGCCCATGCCTCAATTCTTTCAGGAAAAATGACATCCCCATCCCACACCGTGGACCACGCTTGGCTGTAATAGACCAGCTTCTGCAATTTCATCGCGGTAACCGATCCCATCTTTTTCAAAATGTACTCGGCAACATCAAGGACAGTGGCCATGACATCAACTCCTGTTGATCGTCTCAACTTCCCCTCATGGTCGTTATTGCACTTAGAAAAACTGTAGGTCAATCAAAAAACATACCAACAATACGCCAAGCTACATGACGTTCAGGGTGAAATGTTTCAGCATTCAGGCAATTCTGACACCGGTAGCAGGCGATTGTCACCAGGAAATTTTCCAGAAGATTTTATTTAACACTTGGTCCTTCCCGCGACCTTCCATGCGCAATCGAATGACAGAGGTTGCACACCACCACAAGATTGAGGATGTTGTCAAATTCCCAGGACCTATCCTTGGGGGGATATTGAACATGGTGGACAGCCTGCCATGGACTGCCGCAGAATTCACACCTCCCCTGGGCACGCCTGACAGCCTCATCTCTGAACCTTCTCCAAACAGGGCTTTCGATGTATTCCTTGTATCCAAGACCGGCAACGACGCTCGCCAAAACCGGCGATGATTCTCCCAGAGTGGAACCCGATCCCACCCCTCTCCTAAGCCAGGGCCACGTTTGAAACGCGATCCTTCCTGGCCATCGGCACGCCACTGATCCCGTCAAGGCTGATGCCACATGGGACCGAAAACCAATCCGGCCCAATTTTTTCCAAGTGATTGCTATTTGATTGCTGGAACAAAAACAGCCACCTTGCGAGTGGCTGTAAGTCTTTGATTTCATTGGTGGGCGGCACAGGGATTGAACCTGTGACCCCTGCCGTGTGAAGGCAGTGCTCTCCCGCTGAGCTAGCCGCCCGGAAGATTCCGGGTGTCGGATGCCCGGAAAACTTTGAACATCCAGGTGCGACGATTCCTTGTTTCGCGGTGCATTCCGGCCTTATACATGCGGATGAGGTCTGGTGTCAACCCATCTTGACCTGTGTACCATTGTCTCGCACCGATCAAAACGATCGAGACCGATCATGAATCCAGCCGACCTCGGCGCCACCCTCGACTATTGGCGGACCGCCGGAATTCAATCCCTTTCCAGTGACCGGTTGCGCTTTCCTCCCGAACCTGCCCCGCGTCTTCCATTGGGACTTCGGCAGGAAAGCGACCCCGTCGCCGCACCCCCAGGGACCGGCAAAGGTCGTCCTCCGTTCACCTTTTCCCCCACTGCCGAACCCGACACCCCCGCCAGGTCACTTCCCGTCGCTCCGCTTCCTCCGGTCCACATGTCCCTGGTCACCGAAGCCCTGCCCCTGGAGAAAAGAACTGAAAAAATGAATCTCCTTTCCAGGTCGCTCACCGATTGCGCTCGATGTGTACTGTCCGGGATGCGAAAAAAAATGGTTTTTGGCGTCGGAAACCTGGAAGCGGACGTGGTTTTCGTCGGTGAAGGACCAGGCGCCGAGGAAGACCTTCGTGGAGAACCCTTCGTCGGCGACGCCGGAAAACTCCTCGACAAGATGATCCATTCCATTGAACTCCAAAGACACCAGGTCTATATCGCCAATGTGGTCAAATGCCGTCCGCCCGGGAACCGCAATCCTCTGCCCGCCGAAATCGATCAGTGCCAACCCTTTCTGTTCGAGCAACTCGAAACCATCCGTCCCAAGGTGATTTTTGCGCTCGGTCGCTTCGCCATTCTGTGCCTGACAGGGTTTTCCGGTCCTCTCGACAAAATTCGCGGCACAACGCCCCTGTGGCGGGGTCTTCCCGTGATCCCCAGTTATCATCCCGCCTTTTATCTCAGAAGTCCTTCACGCAAGAAGGCAGCATGGGATGACCTGATTCGATTGAAGAAAATGCTTGCCACGCACACATCCTGACCGCCAATTCCGACCGATCCCGGTTCAACCTTGTGCAACGGGCGTCCGATGACAGAAAGAAAAACATCCGTATCCGTTTTTTTGTTGCTCCTGCCTGGAGCGTTCATGACCCTTCCGGCAACGGATCCAGGGGTCCGGGCGGATGAATTTGTCGCGGCTCGCGCCTATGACCACTCCTGCTCCATGTGTCACGGCATTCATGGCAACGCGAACACACCGATCGCCTCGGGCATGACCCCGCCGCCGACCGATTTTTCCAATCCTCAAACCGCCGCGCGACTCACGCTCGAAGCCATGATTCAAACCATATCCAAGGGAAAAAAAGGAACCGCCATGCCAGGCTGGTCTGGCCGCTATTCAAGAAATGAAATCAAAGCCCTGGCGCTTCATATCGTGAACACCTTCATGAACCGGAAGGGAGAAAACCGCGCGGAATGAAAAACGTCAGCGCGGTTTCAAGATCGCTTCCGCCCGATGTATGATTTCCCAGTACAACCAGTAATAGTAACCCACACCGATGGGGTCGGGAATCTGCATATTGACGCCCGCTTCATTGACCCAGATTTCACTGGTACTGGTACGAAACCAGGTGGGACGCAAGCCAAAACGTTCCCGAAGCACATCATGAAGCTCAATTTGCGAATAATCTCGATCGACGGCCATGAGTTCAAGGCTCCATCACGGTAAAAACCCAGAGCGACTGGTCCAGGGTTCGCGGTTGCCTTGCGGCCATTTCATCCCCCGCAACCGCCCGCCCCACACGAACCTTCATGCCATGATTCAATTCGAACAGAAGTTCGATGGATCCGGGAACATCCTGCAACAGTTTTTCGACACTCTTGCCCGCCAGGAACAGGCTGGGCATGTCGTTGCTGGAAATGCAGAAACATTCATCCTGTTTCTCTTCGACCTCAATGCGAACGATTCCGAATTTTTCGGTTCTTCTCATCGACCCATACCTGCCATGTTCATACCCTGGTTGATCCAGACGGTGTCCATCATCCGATTTTATCAGGGTCTTCATGGAAGAAACGTGCCATATCGACAAGCGTGGAATGAGCGTTCATGAGTTTCCCGCGACGACACGCCAGCTTCATGCCGTTTTGGCAGAGGATCAATCCCTTCCCATCCCCATGCGCACCACCTCGACCTCGTTCCAGACACTGCGCAGGGCGGTGATGATTTCATTCACGGCCATTTCCGGATTCTGGTGCTGTTCATACGCCAACAAGGCCATCTCCACGGCCATGCCCGTCAACGGCCATTCGCCGACATCGTCAAGATACGATTTGGCCAGGGCAAAAGCCCAAAAAGGGACGTCTTCCATGCGTTCAAGCCATGCGCAACAGGGTTCGTTTTCCACGCCATGGCGGGTGACCACCGCGCATCCGGCCCCCGGGGCGGCGACATAGGTGGCAAACCATTCGGGAGGATGACGGTTGGCCAGAGCCAGCCAGAAATGGCGTTTCTCTTCCATCCGTGCATCGAACGTCATTTCCGTTTCCTGAAACTCAAACATCAATCTTTTCTCCATGGGTTCACTTGTTCATTGCCATCCGAGGGTCTGGGCGGCTACCCTGAAAACACTGTCAAGCCCGAGACGCGACGACTTCCTGGACGTGTTGACACCGAATGCGATCTTTCCAAGGATAAGCCTCATGGAATTGCCAACTTCCCGCTTCAAAGAGGAATTCCACCGCACCGATGCCGCCATCTGCCTCAATCATGCCGGCATCTCGCCCATCCCACAACGGACCGCCGCCATTATTGCCGATCTTGCCCAATTCATGACCCGGCGACAACCCTTTCGTTATTCCCACCTTGAAGAAACCCTGTACCAGTCGCGCACATCCTGTGCCCGGCTCGTTGGCTGCCGCCCCGATGAAATCGCCTTCACACGCAACACTTCCGAAGCTCTGTCGTTCGTCGCCCTGGGACTCGATTGGAGCGTGGGCGACGAAATCGTCACCACCGACCAGGAATTTCCCTCCAATCTGGTCGTCTGGTTGGACTTGGCCCGGCGCAAGGGGATCAAGGTTCACCGGGTCGCATCGCAACCGGATCGGCGGATTTCCGCGGAATCCCTCCTGGCCCATGTTCATGAGCGGACCCGACTTGTGACCGTCAGTTCGGTTCAATTCGCCACGGGGGCCGAGGTCGATCTTGAACGGATCGGTTCCGCCTTGAAAACCACCCCGACCTTGTTTGTCGTCGATGCGGTGCAAAGTCTGGGAGCGATGCCCCTCGATGTCCATGCCATGGGAATCGATGCCCTGGCCGCCGGGGGACACAAATGGATGCTCGCACCCGAGGGGTGTGGTCTTTTTTATCTGTCGGAGAAGGGGCTGGCCACCATCGAACCCCGAGTCATGGGGTGGCACTCGGTGGTCGGCGCGGGCGACTATTCCAATGTCCGCATCGAACCCCGTGAAGGCATTTTGCGCTTCGAGGCGGGCACGCATAATGTCCTGGGCGCCCGCGCCCTGGCCGAAAGCGTCGATCTTCTTCTGGAAGTGGGAATCCCCGAGGTCTGGCGGCGCATTCAAACCCTTGTTTCATTGTTTGTCCAGTCATTGCTGCACCGGGGTTATCGCATCCTCTCGCCGCTCGATGCCTACCAGGCCGGACCTTCCGGGATCATGGTTTTCGACCATCCAAACATCGACACCGCCAGGATTCATCGCCACCTTCTTTCTCATCGTATCGAACAGATCCCTCGTGGCGGTGGCATCCGTTTTGCGCCACATTTTTATCAGGACCAGGAGGATGTCCAACACGTCATCGCCGTTCTGGACCGGATGGAACCATGAAATCCTGGGAAATACAGCGCAAACTGTCGAGAAGATGGCGAAAATCTTCCGGAGGATCGGCGACGAAAAGCAACGGTTCCCCGGTCACGGGATGCCTAAATCCCAGGGTTTCCGCATGAAGCGCCTGCCGGCGAAAGTCGATGATCGTCCGACGAATGGCGTCGGGCCAATGGCGTGGTGGATCGAATCCCCGGCCATAGACCGGGTCTCCCAGCACCGGATGGCCGATGTGAGCCAGGTGAACCCGAATCTGATGGGTCCGTCCCGTTTGCAAATGACAGTGGATCAACGCACACGTTCCTGCCAGAATCTCCTGAACCCGGAAGCGGGTCACCGCGTTTCGTCCTCCCTGGGAGCGGACCGCCATTCGGGTTCTCTGGCCCGGGTGACGACCGATGGGAGCATCGATCACCCCCGAAGGATCCCGTGGAATACCGCGAAGAATCGCCAGGTAACGACGGGTGACGGAATGGGCCTCGAACTGGGCCGCAAGCCCCTGATGGACCCCATCGCTTTTGGCAACCACCAGCAGACCGCTCGTGTCCTTGTCCAGCCGATGGACGATCCCCGGACGCAAGACCCCTCCGATACCCGAAAGCGTGTCTCCGCAATGCCCCAGGACCGCATGCACCAATGTGCCCTGGTTGACCCCCGCCCCGGGATGAACCACCATGCCGGCGGGCTTGTCGATCACCAGCAGGTGGCCATCCTCGAAGCGAATGTCCAACGGGATCGCTTCAGCAACGAGGGACGAGGGTTCAGGCTCGGGACGTTCCCATGCCAGCATCTCTCCACCATGCATCCGTTGCGATGGTCCTCGTGGCGGGGCGTCGTTCACCCAGACCCGCCCGTCGTGGATCAATCTTTGAATCGCCACCCGGCTCAAGGTTTGATCCAGAATCGCCAACGCCTTGTCCAGTCGTTCTCCGGCCATCTCTTCCGGCAGGCGCTTCTGGAGTCGGTTCACGGGAAGTTCAGACATGGCACATCGACGATGAAAAGGAATCGCTCATGAACGGCATGCGTCTCCTGAAAGGGATCGTCATTCTGGGAGGGGTGTTGCTTCTGGTAGGATCCATCCTTCTGTTCATCCGGGTATCGCAACACCCTTCCCCGCGCGTCTCCTCCCAATCCGCGACGAGCGGCAAGGTGATTGCTCACACGATCACCCTGGCCAAAGGGAATCGCATCCAAAATCTTGTCGCCACGCAACAGGGATTCGCCCTTTGGGCAGGCGGAGGCGGGGAAGGAGAGGAACTCCTGTTCTTCGATGCCGGCGGTCTCCTCCGCCATCATTTTGTCATCGGTGCCCCTGTCGCGGAACCGCTCAAGGATTCCCCCGAACCGCAAATCCCAAAAAATTGACGCTGATGTCCCGATCCAAACGCCATTGCCGCGTCAACGGGGCATAGGACATCCCCACCAGATCGCGCATGCGCAGACCCGACCTTTGCAATTGAAGATCCAGTTCCGAGGGACGGATAAACTTGTCATGCCGGTGGGTGCCACGGGGCAGCCAACCCAAAACATATTCCGCCCCGACAATCGCCTTGAGCCACGATTGCCAGGTACGGTTCAGGGTCGAAAAGAACAACATTCCCCCCGGTTTCAAAATCGCAGTCGCCTCCTGGATGAATTCATGAACATCGGGAACATGCTCCAGGACCTCCAGCGCCATGATCGCATCAAACGGTTCGCGCCCTTCCTCAAGCAACTGGCTTGGAGTTTGCATTCGGTATTCGACGTTCGAACCGGTCTGACGCTGGTGGGCTCTGGCCACGCCGATGATCGTCTCGGAGCGGTCGATGGCCACGACCTTGGCGCCCCTCTGCCACAGTTCTTCCGCCAATAATCCGCCACCGCAGCCGATATCGAGAACGGACAGACCGTTCAACCCCGACGCAAACTGGTTGGCGGCGCAGCGGGCGATGTAATCCACCCGCAGTGGATTGATCTGGTGCAAGGGTTTGAATTTGCCATCGGGATCCCACCATTCATGGGCCATGGCTTCGAATTTGGCGATTTCGTCTGGATCAACGGTAGACATTGCCGACTCCGAATTGTCTTGTTTTGGTTGACACGAAGGGGCAAAGATTAACATGATTCCATCCAATCGGGTACAAGACAATCATCATCCGGAGGGACCGATCGCGGTACCCAGGAGAAATTTTCTCAAGATTCTGGCCGCATCGACAATGGCGGGTCTGACCCTGCCGACCGCGATGGCGCAGGCGTCCCTTCGCCCCAACCGGATCACCGACCTGCGCGTCTGGACCGCTCCCGATCATACACGGGTGGTATTCGATCTCAACTCGGTGGCCAAGCACAGTCTTTTCAGGTTGAGCAATCCGGAACGTCTGGTGGTCGATCTTCAGGATGTTTCGCTCGATGTTCACCCGTCGCGCATGAACCAATCCGATCCGGTCGTCGTCCGGATTCGCACCGGCAATCCGGCCCCGAATGTGGTCCGCACCGTCTTTGAACTCAACTCGGAAATCCGTCCCCGTTCGTTCATTCTCAAGGCCACGGGAGAGAAAAGTCATCGTCTGGTCCTGGATCTGTTTCGCAAGGAGTTCATCGAGACCGAACCCGCAACCGACCTGTTCAAGAAGCCCGAAAGCAATCGTGAGGCGGTGATCGTCATCGATCCCGGCCATGGCGGGGAGGACCCCGGGGCCATCGGATTCAACGGGACCATGGAAAAGGATGTCGCCTTTCAGGTAGCCCGGAAGCTTGCCCGCAACATCAATCAAATTCCGGGATTCAAAGCCCATTTGACCCGGACCGGGGATTACTATGTCTCCCTGCGCCGCCGCGTCGCCATTGCACGGGAACATTCCGCCGATCTGTTCATCAGCCTTCATGCCGATGCCTTTCGTACCGGCAATGCCCAGGGGGCCTCGGTGTACACCTTGTCCGAACAGGGCAAGCCAGCCCCCGATCGGGTGATCCGTTCGCTTGAGCAACGGGAAAACAGCGCCGACCTGATCGGCGGAGTCGATTTGAATCTGGTGGCCGATCCGGAGGTCCGGGGTATCCTCATGGACCTGTCGCAGCGCGATTCGCTCAACCGCGCCCTGGTCCTGGGGAAGAACCTGCTTCAGGAAATGGCGGGAACCTCATCGATGACGCTTCATTTCAATGAGGTGAAGCAGGCGGGGTTTGCCGTTCTCAAGGCGCCTGACATACCTTCGGTTCTGGTGGAAATGGCATTCCTGAGCAACCGCAAGGAAGAAAACATGCTGCGGCAGCAAAGCCATCAGGAATCCCTGGCACGTGCGTTGGCCAATGGCGCCCGCAAATTTGTCCAGTCGTCGCGACTGGCTTGAGATCGGCATCGATCATTTCTTTTGCAGGAAACAATGGCGTTCGAGGGCGAAGCGCATCGCCTTGGCGACAAGGCGCCGGGTCAAGAGCGGCTTGACCAGAAAATCCTGGGCCCCTTCGTGGATCCCCCGGGATTGAAGTTCCTCGTTCTCCCTGTCGGACAATAACAGAATGGGCGTGTCCGGCGCCTTGTCGCGTATGGTGCGAAAGGTTTTGATCCCATCGCTGTCGGACAGGGTTGGGTTCAACAAAATCCAGTCGAAGGTTCCATGACGGACCTGCTCCAGGGCCGATTTGATACTTGCCACATGATGCAGCATGATCTTCCGCGGCAGAAGGGAATCCCTCTGACCGGTCACCCCGCCCTCGATCCATTCCTTGACCAATGCCGCAAAATGAACATCCCCCTCGACCAGCAACAAACGATATTTGCGGTCCAGATCCAGTTCCATGTCATCGACCTCCAGATAACCGGTGATCATCGCCTTGATCAGGGCGGTCGGAGGTTTGCTGACAAAGGACATGTACAAATGAAGAATGAAGAAACACATCATGGCATAGGCCATCGCGACGTGAATCCCGGCGACCACTCCCAGCCATTCCGAAGGTATGCCCATCACCGGCCAGTCGTTGTAATAAACGAAAAGAAGACCGCTGGCCCACAAAAGCGGTGAAATGAGCACATTGAGGACAAGGTAGGCAATTCGTTGCAAAGGATTGTGCTTGAGTCCCCTTGTTTTCTTGAAGGGGTGGTTCAGGCGGGGATCGAACATCCCTTTGGAATAATAATGAATTACTTCAAGCATTTTTTCGCTGGTCGGAATGTATTGACGCCATTCCCCCGTGATCAGATGCCAGAATATGGTGAACATCCACAGCCAGATCAGACTGAAGGCCAGGAATCGATGCCACCGGGCCGCCTGTTCATAATCCAGCCAATCCAGAATGCCCGTCACATGAAATCCGGTGATGATCAGTGAAAAAATCAATCCCGCCTGGGACCAGTGCCAGAATCGTTCATAGCGGGTAAAAAACAGTTCCCGATGTCCCGTCATGCTCCCTCACTTTCTCCTTCCCAGATGGATCAGCAGGCGCATCGATGAATGGACACCAACTCCCGTCAGGGTGAGGATCACGAAAATTTTGCCAATCTGATGCAACAGGGGATTGTTTCTGCGTCCGGGCATGTAAATGCCCTCGATACCATCCATCCGTCCGCCATCGCGATGGCATTCCCTGCATTTGAGCGCTTCTTCCTTGGGGGCGATCATGTGGGTCAACGGAAAATGCATCACCGCCCGGATAAACCCGACCTGGCCGCTGAATGGAGCATCCGCTTCTTTCATCCCAGCCGCAACCGACATTCGCCAATCATAGGACACCTCAAACGCCTCCCGGTCATCGGCATCGCTCTTGATCAGATGATTGACCACCAGCGTTCTGTTGATCGGATCGAAAGGGGTCATGGCAAACATACGCTTGAATGGCCAGATGCGTGCATCCGGATCACGCGCGGACCCGAAAATACGATTGACCTGGGCAAGATCGGCAGTCTTGAGCTTCTCTTTCAGACCCATGTATTCAACCTTGCCGTTAAACCAGGCATATCGCGGCGTCAGGTTTTCCGCCCAGAGGGTCGTTCCGTGGTTGGGGGTGTGTCGGACATCGACCTCCTGGGAACTGTGGCCATGAGTCCGAAGAACTTCAGGAATGTCCGAACCGCCGATCTCATGGCCGGCGGTTCTCCAGTCCCAATGGACCATGGTCTTGACACCGCCACGGGCCATCGCCGGAATGTGGCAGGTCTGGCAGGCGACACGATCCACATGATCGTCAAGTTTGAACTGGCCGGGATGGGGTGCGTTGCCATGACAGGAGGCACAGGAGGTATGGGTATCGTCCGAACGGCCCGGTCGGTCGATTCCCAGGGAATCCTGCGCCTTGACGACATATCGGGAACCGGTGATGCGATGTCCGTCCGCATTGTGGCAGGTGATGCATGCAAAATTCAGACCATCCGCATTCATGTGGACATCCAGCGAACGGTCGGGCCACACCAGCGACGAATCCAGGTCGCCATGCTTGGCCCCGTCTCCCGATCCCCCCCGGAAATGACACGAACCACAGTTGCTCCGGCTGGGACGACCCACGCTCCGCGCCAGGGCCACATAGTCGGGCTTGCGAATGATCTTGTCCTTGAACCTTAATTCGGACCAACCATAATTATATTTTTTATAGGTTCCTGTCTGCTCGTGGCAGACCAGACAATCGACCTGATCATCCGCGACCTGATTCGTTTCGGGATCCTTCCACCCATACCCTACATGACAGGTGGTACACTCGCGCATGTTGCTCGCTACCGAGCCACAAAAGGTATTCAGGACATGATTCTTTCCATAGGTACGGCCCGTCGAGGCATCGGAAAACTCCCAGGTCCAGTGAATATTGCGGCGCACCATGGCTGCCGCCTCGGTATGGCAGCCAAGGCACGCCCGGGTCACCTCGCGTCCCGAGGAAAAGGGACCGGCAAGGGAAGGCAGAAGGTCGTGCCGCGTCGTGGACAGGGGAAGGGCAATCCTGTTTTCGCCCCATGCTTCGCCGACATGCCCAATAATCACCAGTTGCGCCATGAACAGCGATAACAGCAATCCCCAAAGGCAGGACACGGGTGAAGCGGGGCGGATCGAGGATTGGATCATGACCACACTCCTCCTTGGTTTTTTGATAACGGCGCAATATACATCATAAGTAATTATACTGCAAACAGAATACCCGACCGCGCTGCACTGGAGCGACTGGCCAAACCATCGGTTTACAGAGTCACCTCCGGAAACCGCATCATGGATTGTACTTTTATTTTCTAAAGAACGGGATGTCGCCGAATGCAATCCAAAAGCGTGGCGACCGTCTCTTCCATGTTGTTCAAGCCGTAGAATTGACGCACGGAATCCATGCGTTCCACGGTCTCCCGGCTCAGAAGAATGCGGTGAAAATCGGGATTCTCGACCTCATCCGCAATGATTTCCAATCGTTGTCGGACAGTCAGATATTTTTCCATCCACAGGCGCAAGGACATGATGGCGGCTTCGCCGGGTTGGACTGGAATGTCATTGAACTGGTCCACCACCCATTTTTCGACATTGATGCGGTATTGGTCGAGCATGAATTGGATTTTGTTGCGTGTATCGACAAAATTATGAAAAGTAATGGATCGTTCCATGGCCTGGATTCTCCAATGGATGGGCAGGGGCGCTGTCCACGGTTATTGGCAACGCCCCCCTGCTTCCTTCAGGATCATGTCAACCTCGTCGTGTCCGTTTTCCCTGGCCAACAAACGGGCGGTTGCCCCTTCGTTGTTGGTGGTGTTGATCCGGGCATTGGCGGAGAGGAGGATCGAAACTATTTCTTCATGGTTTTTCTGCGCCGCGAACATCAGGGCAGTCATCCCATCCTTGTTTTGAATGTTGACGTCCGAACCCCGTTCGACCAGCAGACGGGCCAGGCCACCGTTGCCATTCCGGGAGGCCACGATCAAGGCCGAATTACCATCCTTGTCCCGATCGTTGATCGGTGTTCCATGGTCCAGGAGCAGGCGAACCCGTGGCAACGGTCCACTGGTAACGGCGCGAATCAACGGTGGAAGCGGCACGGCATCAGAGGATTGGACCGTGACATTCTCTTTTCCGGGCGGAGACCCGGACGCATCGGAGCGCATGGCCTCCGCGTGAACCTGCAAGGAAAAAAGACAGGCCGCCAAAACGGATGAAAAAAACAGGGAACAGAGTCGCATTGTCAATTCCTCGGGTCTTCGAGTCGCGATGGATGAACACTTCCGGGATCGATCCTTATCCAACCCCACCGGCACGTTTCCGGAAGGGGGAAAACAATTCGCGTCGTGAAATTTAGGTTAAGACGGGTACAGCTTCGACCCGTTCGGGCCAGGATGCCGTCCCGGGTCGCGATGACCCGTTCATGGGCGGCAAACACT
>JADGCV010000066.1 GCA_015228815.1 Magnetococcales bacterium
CTGTCTTTCTTCGCGTTTTTTTTTTTTTTATACAGACGCATTGCAGGTTGTAAGGCCTGAAAACTTGCAGTGCGTCCCGATCTTTTCGCAAAAATCGCGAAAAGATCGGGACCAAGGCGCGCGCCTACGCAAGATTCTCGCAAAAACCATGCGGGAATCTTGCTTCGGGTGAAAGGGCGCGTGGAAAAACAAAATCAAAAGAAAAATAAAAATCAAAACCCTGGGGGCAATCCCCCAGACCCCTTTTTTCTTTCTAATAATTGAACCCGGAGGGTACCTGGGCAGTTACTGGAAGTTTTTATTTTGACGTTTTTCCCGAGAAGTGTATCGTGTTCCATTTGGTCGGAGGAGGGCCTTGATTCATGGCGGCAATCTCCTTGACAGCTTGCGGTAAAAAAAAGGGACAATTTGGCAATCGGGGCTGGTACACGACAGACCTCTTTCCGGTTGCGGTCCGTCCCTGGACGATGCCGGTCATGGTGCGGGTCGTCCTTCTTCTGGTAATGTTCTTTGCGTCGGGGTTGCCCTCCTCGACCATGGCGGGTGACATTCCCTGGGGCAGTGGTTTTTATCGAGTCCATCCAGATCAGACGATGGGGCGTGTCCGAGGTGAGAATGCCCCTCGATCTGTTTCTCCCCGCGTAACGGCACCTCCGGATTTGGAGAAACAACGATCGCAGTGGTGGGATGGGTTTTCGGGTGAGAATTCAAATCATGCCGATGGACCAGAAAGGGGTTTCCCGACGGTTCCGGGAGTGCGAGGAGCCCAAGCGGAACGACCGTGGGGGGGGGTGCCCCAGGGATGGGAGGTGGATGGTCCATCCGAGGAAACGCCTCCGCCTCTGGACGCGGGCGGGTTTTCGCGTTCTGGGGATGGGCCGGGGCGGAGGAACGGTTTTTCTTACGGTCCATGGCGACCGGATGCGTTCGGAAGCACGCCTGGCGTCCCACCATTGGTTCCGGGTCCCTTTGGTTGGTAGGACCGACAAGGCCGTCCAGGCCGGGGACCTCGACGAGTGACCCTATACCGTGAAATGAACTGTTTCCAGGGGTGAGTGGGGCATGAAGTCATTGGCAAAATTCCTCATGACATCCGCTGGCGCCGCCTTTTTTCGCCATTTCCGGGTCAGGTACGGGAGGTTGGCCGTTTTGGCGTTGTATCTTTGCGGAGGGGGCAGTGCGGCAGCAGCAGAGGCCAAGGAACCGTCTCATCTTCAGGTGAACGAGTTTGCCGCCGACGTCGTGCGGCGCAATGATCGTGAAGGCAAGGGGCTTGTCCGGGGAAAGATGTATGTCGGAACCTCGGGGGTTCGTACCGAGGGAGAACGGATGGGGCAACCCGTCTGGATGATCTTCAAACCGTTGGACAAGAAGGTGTGGACCCTCTTTCCGCAGCGCAAAGTCTATACCGAGGCGGACGAAATGGTCATTGGCCGGCCACCTATGCCCGATGAACCCGAAAGCCCTTGCCGCAAGGACCCCAGGTTTGTCTGCCGTGATTCGGGAATGCACGGAGTGAATGGCCGACAAACCCGATTGTGGGAGATCGCCCTGAAAAATGCCAAGGGCGGCCTCGATCCTTATGCGCGGATGTGGGTCGATGTCTCTTTGAAATTGGCCATCCGTGAAAGCTATGCCGATGGTCTGGAAGTGCTTCTGGAAAATGTTGTCCAGGGTGTACAACCTGCCTCCCTGTTCGAGATTCCGGATGGATTTACGAAAGTTTCCATCGACAAGCCCGTTGGCGGGGCTGGAAAAAGTGATTGAGCGCCCTTTTTTTCTTGATTTGCGTGCGCCAAGCCGATATATTAGAAAATTATAATATTCGAATAATGAAAAATTCAAAATTTATCTCCTGGTTTTCATGGGCTGCGATGCCCATAATGTGTCAGGGTTGGTGTTTTCGGGAATCGACTGGGGGTGGGGGCCTTTTAGCGGAAAATGGGATGATGCGATCGATGATGCGACCGATTTTCCTGGGATGGGTTTCTGTCGTGTTGCTTTTTTGGCCGCATTCTGCCCGCAGTGGCGAAGGGTCGGGCCAGGGGGAACTTCAGGAGATGGGGGAGCGGTTTGGTCGGTTCATGGGGTCCTTCATGAAGGAGATGGGGCAGTCGGCGGGAAGGAAGGATCTGGTGGCGCCGGACGGATTGAATCGCAAGGATGGGCTCCATGGCGCTCCGGGGGTGGCGAATGACCGGGGGGCGGAAGGTTTGGATGATGCGCGTGTCCGAGGTGATGGGACCGGGCGTGTATTCTCCGGGAATGATGTGAACTCGGGGGGACGGGGGCTTCGTCGGGAGGGGTTCATTCCGAGATACGATCCATGGGGGGCGGACCGGTGGGGGGGCGGGTACGGTGTGTGGAATGATTCGCGCGCTCATGCCGAGTGGGATTGGGAGATGGGGCGGAACTATTACGGATCGGGGGCGGTGGCGCCCTGGGAACATGATCGGCGGTGGTTGGGTGGCCCGGATGGGTATGGATGGCCCGATGCGGGATGGGACCTTGGGCGGGAATGGATGTATGGCGAAGGTCGAAGCGGTCCGGAGCGCTTTTCCGATCGTGGCGCCGGTCCATGGCGTGGACCGGATGCGGGGTCGGGAATGGATGCGGGGCGACGGGAATGGTCTCGTCCGTGGCAGCGGGGCTGGTAGGGAGGCTCCCGGAGGGTGGATCGAATCATTGCGGGGAACGGGGCTGCCTTTTGGGAATGAGTGGGTTTGGAGGGGGCTTGTCCTGAAATGGGTTTCGGGCAAGGGATGGAGTTGGCGTGTCGTTGTTTTCCGTTCGCTGGAGATTTGCCAGGTTTTTTGTGGTATCCCTCATTCCCTGGCCAAACTGTTCCATCTGTCTTTTCGCGGGATTTCAGGTGATACACGGCGGCATCGGCGGGTGAGACCCCCAGGAGGTTCTGGCGGGTCATGGGAAAGGTGTTTTTCTTGCTGGGACGAGGAGTCGGGCGATGAAAAAAAAATTGCGGATATTGGTGTTGACGGCCCTGGTTGGCGGCATTGGAACATTGATTCCCGAGCGATCGGAGGCCTGGTGGGGACCAGGGTGGGGTGACGGGCCTGGGTGGAACAACTGGGGCAACAACTGGGGCAACAACTGGAACAATGATGGCCGGGGTCGAGGATCGGGCCGTCTGAACTTCAATATTGAGGGAGATATCGAAGGGCTGACGCGCGATGGCTGGAACAATATGTGGAACAACGGTTGGAACAATGGCTGGGGCAACGGCTGGGGTCCGGGAAATTGGGGCGGCCCGGGAGGATGGGGCGGTCCGGGGGGATGGGGTCCTGGAGGATGGGGCGGTCCGGGGGGAGGGGGCGGTCCCGGCGGCTGGGGTGGACCTGGAGGTTGGGGATGGTAGGTTGACGGATGGAAAGAGCACGGACGATTTTCAATTTTGTTTTTATCAACCATGTGCATAACATAAGGAAACAAATCAATGAAGAAAACAATGACCACGTTGGCGGTGGCGGCCCTTTTGGGGGGCGTTGCCATGATGGGCGCCGATGATGCCCAGGCCTGGTGGGGGAATGGTCCCGGATACAACAATGGCAACTGGGGCAACAATTGGCTGGGAAATGGCAACGGCAATGGCCGCGCTTCCGGCAATTTTGGTTTCAACATGAGCGGCGATGGTGGCGGCTCTTCCAACAATGGTTGGAACAACGGTTGGAACAATGGCTGGAACAACGGCTACGGCGGTGGCCCCTGGGGCGGATATCCGGGATGGGGTGGTCCGGGTGGCTGGGGTGGTGGACCGGGCTGGGGCGGTGGACCGGGCTGGGGTGGTGGTGGACCGGGTTGGGGCGGTGGACCGGGCTGGGGTGGTGGACCGGGTTGGGGTGGCGCACCCCAGGCAGCGGCCCCTCAGGCGACCGAGGAAGCGGCTCCGGCGCAGCAGCAGTGATTGTGAAGGATGTTGGTGCCATGCGGCCCTTTCGGGGGCCGCATTTTTTTATCGATCCTTGATTACAAAAACCTGTTTTCCCCAACGATCATGTCCGCCGACCCCTTCCATTCGATGTCGGCGCAAAAGACCCAGGTCGTTCCCGACAATTCCAGGGCGATGGAAAGGGTGATGCACATGCCGGCGTCGGGTTGCGAAAAATAGGGTCCGATCACCTGAATCGCTCCGGGCCGGCCCACCGCCCGGCGATAATAGGTGCGACGCGACCAATCGGCGCCATCGCCACCGGCAATATGGGCAAAATGGGGAGAATCTCCCATGGAAATATTTTTCCCCACCTGCTGACCCCGATGGTTCAGAATGAAACACCGTTTCACCCCCGCCACCGTGGCGAACGCCTCTCCCTTGAGGCGCAGATCCTCGACCGAATCGACCCGCTCCACCCAGGTTTCCAGGGTATCCAGATACATGCGGATTTCCTTGAATTGCCTCCGGGTATCCCCGAACAGGCGGCGGCGAAACATTCCCGTCAATTTTTTCAGGGTATCGCTCTTGACCCCACCCACCATGGCCAGATCGGTCATCGGATTGCCAAACAAAAAACCCTGCACGAAATCGGCTTCCGAATCCAGAGCGATCATCGCTTCGTCATGGGTTTCGATTCCCTCGATCAACACCATGGCCCCCGCTTGATGCAACAGGGAAACCAGTCCTGGCACAATCCGCCGGGCATGGGGATTGTGGACCGCATTGGCAATGATCGACCGGTCCAACTTGACAATATCGGGACGAAACCGCCAGATCCGATCAAAGTTGGCATGGCCGCTGCCGAAATCATCGATGGCCACAAGACATCCCAGGTCATGGTAATGATCAAGCAGTTCCCCCATCAACCCTTCGTCGGGGATCGACTTTTCCAGGATTTCCAGGACCACCCGTCGCGGATGCAGCGAAAAATGAGACAACAAATCCGCCGTGAACGGGGCCATCTCCCGATTGAACGTCCAAAACAGATTGGGATTAAGGTTGAGAAACAACCATCCTTCATCCAACCCAAGCGTCACAAAATTATGAATATGCACCGCCCGGCACAGCCGATCCAGATGAACCCGTTGTTCCGGATTTGCCGCACGCCCGAACAAGACTCCAGGCGATACCGCCGCCCCCTGGGAATCCACCGGACGAATCAATCCCTCATAACCCACCGGACGTTTGTGCGACAGGCAATAGATCGGCTGGAACGCCCCATGAAGCGACAATCCCGCAAAATGCCCCACCCCCCAGCGCCCATTCCGAACCATGGAATCGGCCACCAGGCGTCCTACCCGTCCCGTTCCCCGTTCCTCCTCCACGATCGATTCCCTTCGCAGCGCCAACATGTCCACCTCCGTTTCAAGGTATGCCTGCCCCTTGAACAATGTGTTTCCTCGCGCAACGCATCGCCATCCTCATGAACATCCACGCCTCAAGCCGAACAGCGACCTCCACCCCTTGAGATCCCTGCTGATCTTGTAACGATCAACAAAATTTGGGCCAAACAGAATCTTCTTTGATTAATTGATTGACAATACAATCAATTCCTTGCATTTAACCCGCAACGCCAATGGCGTTGGAACACTGGGTCACTGCCCAAGCCTTTACCACAAACGCCTCTTTTTCAGGCATATTGTTCCATGATGCTCCTTGGATCGCGCCATCTCCAGTGGATGGGCCGGTCAGAACGGAACGAAGGGGCGATAAGGAAAAAAACTGTTTGGAGACAAGAGCGATCATGAGGCGGACATGAAAGAACGAATGAATGCAGCGGATTCTTTTTTTCCCCGGATGATCCCGTAGTGACCTTCACACAGAACATCACAGTTCAAATCGAGCATTCGTTGCAACGAGGCGCGGTAATCCTGGCGATTGGACTTCAGGATGGAATGCAATGGACCATGGACATCCTGGGCGAACATGACGGTCGATCCATCCGATTCCATGGTATAGACCAGGGAACCCGGGGAATGACCGGGAACATGATGTGCGATGATCCGGAACGGTTCCAACTCCAGTTGCCATGGTTCCGGACCGATCATTTCGTCGATGGGACAGGGAGTGAGGGGACGATCATACCAGTTGGCCGCGGTGGTGAACCGGTCTCCCGTCTCAAGGTAGGGGGCATCGAGATGATGTATGACGGTCCGGCACCCCAAGCGCTTTCTCAGGGCAAACGCTCCGCCGCTGTGGTCGAAATGGCAGTGGGTCAGCAGGAGGTGGGTAATGCGTTTGGGGGTGGTACCGGTCGCGGCAATATTGGCCAGAAGACGTTCGATGCCAAGACCGGTCCCCGCGTCCACCAACACCGCCGCCTCATGGCCCACAACCAGATAGCTGGCGGCATCCTCGGCGGTGGTCAGGTTCGCCCCGCCAACCTGAAACACCGCACGGGTGATGCGCAGTGGATTGCCTTTGTCCATGCGATCCTCGACGATGGAAGGTGTACTCAAACGATCGAAAAGAAACATTCGACGCTGAACGGGCCGAAGGTCGAGTCGAAATCATTGCGCACGTTGAACAGTTGATCGCTGCTGTAGGTGCATTGATTGCCGACGAAAACCATCGGCGGAATCAGGGAAATGTTTTCGTATTCTTCCGACAGCCCGCTCTGAACCCCCCCCGAGATCATGTTGGCCAACTCGCCAAAGCCATCGACGATCGTGGGCATGTTGATCTTTTCCGGTTCCAGTTCCAGCAACCGCGAGACCAGCAGTCGGGCAAACGACAATTCCGCAACGACGATGATGCTGCCATAAAGGGCACCGTTGAACCCACAGATACCCGATATATTGACACTCTCCATGTCTGGAGGGGCGTCACTGCGCGTTACCGAAAAGGCCTCGGTTTCCAGATAGACCTGGAAAATCGATCGTACCGCCTCCTGCATGAACACCCGGATCGATTCCCGCATGGCGGGAAGGTAGAGGCTGTTCAAGGAGAGGCTTTCGTTGAACTTGATTTCATCGATCAGACTCTGGGGTTCGCTCGCATGATCGAGGATTATTTTTTTCAACATTTTGAAGTTGTTCGGATCCGATTCCTTCAATTTATAGATGATGGAATTGGCATCGCATCGAACGACCTCGCCGATGAATTCGGCAATGTAGGGATCCTCATTGGTGCCAAACTTCATTTTAAGAAGGCCGTCGTGACAGAATCCCATATCGTGGATTTTGGAAATCCTGATGTTGACCCCGGCCATGGAAATATCCTGGATCATTCCACGATAGACCGTGCCATTGTCGCAATGGATCGAGACTTCGATGGGTGGCGTCACTCGTGAATGCCTTCTTTTTTCGGTCATGGCTGTGTCAAACTTTCGCTGGGAGAAAAACGATATTTCCTGATATTTCGGGCATCGGCGTCCGATCCGAGTTCATTCCCAAAGTAAACCACGTTGCACACGGTCGGGCTTTTTCCCCCCTGCAATGGACGGTCCTGCCCGAAACGATGGTTTCGAAGCGGACCGAGGTGAATAATGATTCACTAACGAAAGGATTAAATCAAGTGAATTCCGCAATGCTCCGCGCCAGTCATTCGACGCAACCGTTAGACGCCTCCCCGTATTAAAATTATTGAAAGGAAAAAGGGGTCTGGGGGATTGCCCCCAGGGTTTTGACTTTGTTTTTGACCTTGTTTTTCCACGCGCCATTTCACCCGACGCGAGAAACCGCTTCGGGTGAATCCGCCAAGCCACCTACCCGGTAAAATACCAAAACCCTGGGGAAGTTCCCATCTCTTCCTTGAGACGGTAGACCGGTTTGTGTTCAAGAACGTAGCGAATTTCCGAGACTGGATCGAGCAGGTTGCCGAATATTCTGGCTCCGGTGGGACAGGCTTCCTGGCAGGCGGGCAGCAACCCTTTTCGGGTGCGTTGCAGGCAGAAGGTGCATTTTTCCATGACTCCCGCGGGCCGGGGGCGGTTCGCGAGATATTCGGTGACCGGTTGGCAGTCCTCCCTGGGAATGACGGGCGCTCCCCAATTGAAATGCCGGGCGCCATAGGGACAGGCGATGGCGCAGTAGCGGCAGCCGATGCACCAGTCGTAATCGATGACGACGATCCCGTCGGGTTCCTTCCAGGTTGCCTGGACCGGGCAGGCGGTAACGCACGGGGGATGGTCGCACTGTTGGCAGGAAACGGGAAGATAGTGCCGTCCCGCCTCGGGAACGGTGGCGGGATTGAAGTAGGGATCGGCCTGGGAAAGATCCTGTTGCCCCCAGGGGAGGGAGAGGACCCGTATGTTTTCCAGGCTGCCGCCGCGACCGCAATTGTTTTCGCGAACGCAGGCTGCGACACAGCGTCTGGTCCCCTTGCATGCGGCAAGATTCAGGGCCTGGGCGAAGCGCACCTCGGGAAGGGGTTGGGTGGCGGCGCATTCGATGGCGATACCGTGAATCCGCTCGGCATCGCGTTGAATCCGTTGCAGGGCTTCTTGCACTTCCCGAGGCGACATTCTCAAGAAATGTTTCTGCAACAGCCGATCGATGCTGTCGCTGAATCCCGAATCGTTCCGTTCTCCACCGACGGCGCTGCCGGCGGCAGCGGTTACCGTCAACGCCACTCCCTTCAGGAACCGTCGGCGTTTGGGGGAACGTGGATCGTCATCCGAGAGAATCATGGTGCGACTTCCGGTGGTTTTTGTGGTACAATTCGGGATTGCCCTGACCGCGTCGTCCCTGGAGGGACCGGCGGGGCCGATGGAGGAATCGGTTTCCAGGCCGGTCGATGGGGATCGTGACAGGAAGAACAGGGAAGAATGCTGGCCGGTCCCTGCCAGGAGCCCACCCGTTTGCCATGGGCGCCATGACGCCAATCGCGTACCGTGGCGCCATGACATTCGACACACAACAGATGGGCCTCCCCGAAAGACAGAATGCGATCCCCATATCCGGTCAATTGTCGTGGCGTTTTGGGATCATGACAGCGATCACACCAGGGACCGGGCATCGGCCAGTGGGACAAATGAAGAGAATCATGGGGTTTCTTGAGTTCCCGCGGTTGAACGTCGGGTTGACGCCAGGCGTGACAGGCGACACATTTGTCGATCCCTTCTTTGCCCGCCACCGTGAACGAGGAGGACGATCCGGTCGCTTCCCGGACGCCGAGGGTCAACACGATGGAAAGTCCCAACCCGATCCCAGCCATCACCGTCAACCGCATCCCCATACCCCATACCCGCCATGATTGAACCCCGACCCATCATTGTCATGTTTCCCATGGAGAATCAATCCATGTCGATCCAGGTGGAGCGACACCGCGGTCCAAACCCGGATTCCATGCGGGAACGGTCGTCGAACATGGGCATCGAAGCCCGTCTCGGGCTGGAACTGCCTGGATTTACTCTTGATGTCGATCGGATCTGAATATGGGCATCGAAGCCCGCTTCAGGCTGGAACTGCCTGGATTTACCCTCGATGTCGATCTGACCGTGCCGGGAACGGGCATCACCGCCATTTTCGGACATTCGGGCTCGGGCAAGACCACCCTGTTGCGCGCCATTGCCGGATTGGAACGGGTCGAAGGAGGAAGGCTTCTTGTCCATGGCGACCCCTGGCAGGAAGGATCGTTCTTTCTTCCCACCCACCGCCGCCCCCTGGGATATGTTTTTCAGGATTCTCCCCTGTTTTCCCATCTGTCGGTCGCGGAAAACTTGCGCTACGGCCTGCGCCGAATCCGGCAATCAAAGTGGACCGCGCACGGCATCGCAACACCATCGCATCTTGCCTTCGATCCGGTCGTGGACCTCCTGGGATTGAGGCACCTGTTGCAACGCCATGCATCGGGTCTGTCCGGGGGAGAAAGACAACGGATCGCCATCGCTCGCGCCCTCCTGACCCAACCCCGACTTCTCCTCATGGACGAGCCCCTTGCCGCGCTGGACCTGGCCCGGCGCGAAGAGATCATGCCCTTTCTGGAACGACTCCACGGCGAACTCGATATTCCTGTCCTTTATGTCAGCCACGCCCCCGACGAGGTCGCCCGCCTTGCGGATCATCTGGTGGTCCTCGATCGGGGACGGTCGCTCGCATCGGGACCCATCGCGACAATCCTTTCCCGTCTCGATCTTCCCATCCGTCTTGGAGAGGATGTCGGCGTCGTCATCGAGGCAAGCGTGGCGCAGTTAGACCGGGAATGGTCGCTGTGTCGGGTCGCATTTCCCGGGGGAAGCCTTTGGGTCCGGGACCGGGGCCTAGCCATGGGGCAGTGGGTGCGGGTCCGCGTTCTTGCCCGCGATGTCAGCATTGCCATGGAAGAAATCACCGGGACCAGCATCGTCAATTCCCTTCCTGCCACCGTCGTCGAACTGGGGGTGGAATCGCATCCGGCCCTCTGTCTGACACGGCTCGATGTGGCGGGCACTCCGTTCCTGGCACGCCTTACCCGACGTTCCGCGGCACAACTGTCCCTGGCCCAGGGAAAACAGGTCTGGATCCAGATCAAGGCGGTCGCTTTGATGTAATCGATTTCCTCTTCTTTCGTTCAGCCTTTTCGGAGGCACTGCAAACAGGTCCCTGTCCTTGACTTCACCGTTTCCCTCGCCGGGGAAATCATGGCATAATCCAAACGGGTGTTCATCCCGCCGGGAATTCATGAAAATCCTTTAACCTCGGTCAACCATGAAAAGGATCCTGAATGAGCATCACCATCACCCTTTCCCGGCCAACCGACATCACGACCCGTGCCATCAAGAATGCCGGCGCGGGACACCCCCTGATCCTTCCCCTGCTGGAATGGTTGGCCTACATGGCCCCCACCGGTTTTCCCAAACAGGTGTTTTTCCAGTTTTCCGCTCTTCTTCCCGTGAAGTTGGCCGAGGCGGGACGGGAAACCTGGATCCGGCTCTTCGATGAACTGGAGCGTCACCGGCTGGTGATTCATTCCCGCCAGGATCTGTATCTGTTCGGCCCCGTGCTTTCGTCGCTACGCCGGGGGATTCGCGCCCGCCGTGCCTCCAGTATCGTGCGGCAGGCGGGACGTCTTCTGCTGGCAACCTTTCCCGAATCGGGGAAACCCGCCATCACCCGCGATGAATTGAACCGATTGTCCTGGCATGCCCGGGCATTGGCGGAACACGCCATGAATGTCGGCGATCGAGAAACCGCCGGCCAATTGATGCACTGGCTTGATCGTTCGGGACGTCTTCTCATTGGTCCCTGGCCCGATCGTGCCATCAACTGTCATCAAAGCGCCCTGCTCCTTTCCCAGCGGCTTCTAGGCTCGGACAATCCTCTGACCATCATCCGTTTGAACAACCTGGGCGAGACCTGGCGCCGTCTCAAGGAACCACTCCAGGCGGAACGCTGCCTGATGCGCGCCCTGTATCTTCTGGAACGTTCGCGGCAACGCAATCCGCGCCTCGAGGCCAACATTCTCGGCAATATCGGCCTGTTGCGGATCGATCAACAACGTCTGGAGGAGGCCCACGCCACCTTCGGCATGGCCTGGTCGCTCGCCCGAACCACCCGTGGTCTGGATGATCCCCTGGTCTTTCTCAGTGTCAACAATCTTGCCCGGATCATGATTCGCCGCAACGACCTTGACGAAGTGATCGACCTGTTGCAAAAGGCCCTGGAACAACATGATCGGGTCAATCCCGACACCCCGCACCTTAATGTCGCCATCATTCTGAACAATCTGGCCCGCGTACAGAAAAAACTGGGCCATGCCGCCGAGGCCGAAAATACCTTGAAACTGGCCCGGGATACGGCCCGGCACTTTCTGCCCAAGGACCATCCCCTGTTCACCGAGGATCCGTGATTTGCGGGCGAACGCATCAAAATAAAAACCTTGGGGCGTTGCCCCAAACCCCACTGGGAAGGGGAAACCCCTTCCCAGACCCATCCTTGATATTACCAGCCGATCATCTCCAGGTTGTCGAACTCGATGAGGGTGCCATCTTCCAAGGTAATGGTTCCCGAGGCGTTTCCTCCATCGAAGCGGATTTCGCGGTTCAACTCGTCGATTGTGTAGTCGGACGGGGATTCCAGGGTCCAATTGCCCTCGGGGTTGCCGGCATGCGCCGGTCCACCCGTCACATCCTCCAGATGAAGGGCATCGACCCAACCCGCTTCCGCCCCGCCATCGATCCGATCCGACCCGCCACCGTGCCCGATGATGAACAGGTCATTGCCATCGCCCCCTTCCATCCGGTCATCACCAGCGCCACCGCCGATGAGGTCATCCCCTTCCAGTCCGATGAGGACATCATCACCCGCCCCGGAGGTCAACACATCATGTTCCGCGCTCCCGGTAACGATGGCATCGACCGGATCCGGAGGGAGGGCTTCGCTTGCGGTCTCCACGGCGGGCAGCGCAAAAACCAGCGCCCCGCCGTGATGGATCCGCGCAAAATCACCGTCCATCATCCCTCGATCGAGCTGTCCATCGATTTCCGCCTCGTGGACGACGCCATTGATTTCGATGGAATCGACCAGGACATGGGAACGGGCATGGACCGGTTCGACACGAATTTCATGTGGCTCGGTCGATGACAGATTCAGGTTGTCGATGGTGATCGTTTCCCAGCGGTCATGATCCCGCCAATGGGCCATGTCGGCGGTGAATCGTCCCACGGTTTCCCCATCCACCACCAGATTGAAGGCGCCATCGTTGCCAAATCCGCCGCGGGCCACATGGAGGGTCAGGACATCCTCGCCCGTTCCGACCACCGTCTCCTCCGCCCCACCACGCGCTCCGTCACGACCGAAGGGAAAACCACGCCATGGCACTTCGTGCAACCGATCCCACACCCCATGCCGGTCGTGATCCGAACCACCATGCGACCGATCCCAACCCCAGGGCCGATCCCGATCATTGCCACCATGCGACCGATCCCAACCCCAACCCCTTCCATGATGGGAACCTTCTCCCCGATCCCGTTCCTCCCACGCAACCGTCAATGACCCTTCGGTCACGCGGGTGCTGTCGCCGTCCTGGCTGGTGACCTGAAGACCAAGGACAAATCCCGGTTCGGCGTTGGCCGGGGGGACGATCCCCAGTTCGGGAACCGTCCACGAAACCGGATCGCCAGCGGCATTGAATGCGACCGCCACCAGATGCTCCGGTCCAATGATCCAGGTATCGCCATCTGCGCCGCGTTCTCCCAGATTCAACGTGGCCCCTTCCGGTACCCCCGTCACCACGATGGATCCCGCCAACGATTCCGAACCATCGGTGTCCTGAAGATTGATTTGAAATGCCAAGGGGACCAGTCGTGTTTCGTCATGATCGTCATGATGTGAACCGCCATGTCGTGAATCATCGTCACGGTGTCCCCAATGACGCGAATCGTCGTGCCGCGAACCGCCAAACCGCCCTTCTCCATGACGCGAATCGTCGCCACGATGGCCGCCGTGACGCGAGTCGTCATCACGCGCCCCACCATGACGTGAATCATCGTGCCGCGAACCGCCAAGCCACCTTTCTCCATGACGCGAATCGTCGTCACCACGGTGGCCTCCGTGACGTGAATCGTCGTCATGGGCGGGTCCGCGGCGCGGCCACCAGCCGTCAAAGGGACGTCCCGGGGAAAAATCGCCATGATCGCGACCGGAATCGGAAGCATCTTCCACCGGTATCGCCTCCGGAATGCTGAAGGTCACCGCATCCGCCTCGGGGTGAATCGCCACATCCAATTGCCCATCGGTCACGCGGGCCTGGTCCCCCTCCATGGTCACCAGACGGATGCCGATCGAGAAATCGGCGTCGTTGTTCACCGGGGGAGTGATCGTCAGGCCGGGGACCTCCCAGGCCACCGGCGTTCCCGCGGCGTTATGGGCTGTGACCGCCAGGGATTCCTCGGGAATGACCCAGGTATGTCCCGGACCCGCCATTCCGACACTCAATGTCGCCCCTTCGGGAATACCGGTCAGGATGACATTGCCCGACAGCCGTTCCGATCCATCCTGATCCTGAAGGGCAAAGGAAAGATCCAGGGGAATGGCGGTATCCTCGATGCCCTCGACCGTGGCGGCAACAATCTCCGCCGCATCCGCAACCGAAGTGACCGCGACATCCAATCCGCTTTCCACCGTGGTCCGGTCCGTTCCATCGCCAACCGTCACGCGAATCCCGAGACGAAAATCCTCCCCCCCATTCTCGGGTGGGGTCACCGTCAAACCGGGAACATTCCACGATACCGCCGTCCCCTGGGCATTGGTTTCAAGAGGAACCAGATAGGCGCCGGGAATGACCCAGGTGTGATCGGGACCGGCGCTGCCCACGTTCAGGATGGCCCCTTCGGGGACACCCGTGATGACGAGGTCCCCTTGAATCGATTCGGAACCGTCGCGATCGTTCAAGGAGATGGTCACATCCAGGAGGATGGCTGAATCTTCCATTCCCGACGCGGGGGTCAGCGTCAATACCGGCGGATCGGCATCGGGCGCCACGGAGACGGCGATCGTCCCCAGAGTCATGGCGGAATCCGCGCCATCCTGAGAGACCGCCCGGACCGTCAGGGTAAAATCCTGCGCCGAATCGACCGGTGGCGTGATCGAAAGACCTTCGAGGTCGGCCAGGGTCAGGGACCAACGGCCATCACCCCGGTCGATTCCCGCCGAAAGGACCGCCCCCTCGGGAACGTTCTCAAGAAGAACCAAAGACAGGGTTTCGGAACCATCGAGGTCCGACACGCCCGCCTGGATCGATAACGGAATGGCTCCGTCCTCCAGCCCCAGGGCGTCCTGAAGTTCCAAAACAGGAGGATCGGCATCCGCCGCCACCATGACGTTCATGATTCCCGATACCGAACGTTCCGATCCGTCCGCCGACTCGGTCGCCGTTGCCGTGACGCTCAATTGGAAATCGGCATCGGAATCGGCAGGGGGGGTCACCGTCAGCCCCACCAGGTCTTCCGCCGTCAAAAGCCAGGTTCCATTGCCGATATTGAGCCCCGACGAAAGATAAGCCGCTCCGGGGACGCCATCGATCCGTATCAGCAGGGATTCGGAACCGTCCAGATCATTCAATGCTGCCGCGACGGACAATGGAATGGCCTGATCTTCCACCCCGGAGGCATCGGAAACTTCAAGAGAAGGAGTCTCCGCCCCCGAATCGTCTCCGGCGCCGAAGGTTGGATCGAAAATCGAAGGCACGCCGCCGTCACCGTCTTCCCCTTCCACCACCGGAGGTTCTTCCGTCGGGTCCTCTTCCCCGTCTCCGGCGCCGAAGGTTGGATCGAAAATCGAAGGCACGCCGCCGTCACCGTCTTCCCCTTCCACCACCGGAGGT
>JADGCV010000067.1 GCA_015228815.1 Magnetococcales bacterium
ACTGCGATGCGCCGATGAAGACCGCCTGGCACGCCCTGATTGGCGAAACCCTGCGAACCCTGCTGCAACCGGTCGGCATCGACGTCCTTCTGGAAGTTCCGGTGGTCGTGGATGCTCCCAAGGCGGATCTGATTCTGATTCGGCGCAGCCGGGAGGATGGACAGAAGAGCAGCGCTTGCTGTTGGTGGACGGGATTTGTGACCTGGAGGCGGTCCCAGGAAAAATCATGCTCAACGATGCAACACTTCATGAAACAAGTCAAGATAGTCCCTGGCCATCCGCTCCGCGGAAAAATGAACCGTCACATGATCTTTCAACGCCTTCCCCAGTTTTTTCCCCAATTCAGGGTCGTTGACGATACGTTCCACCGCGGCAGCCAAAGCCAGAGGATCACCATCGGGGGTAAGAAGTCCATGCACCCCATTTTCAAGGATGTCGGAGAATGCCGGAATGTCATTGCATACGACCGGCAAGCCATGCAAGGCCGCTTCCAATAAAACATAGGGCAAGCCTTCACGATGCGAAGGAAATACAAGACCGGAAGCCCGAGCCAAGACTCCGCTCACATCCGGCGCCTCCAGCGCCCCCATGAGATGAACGGTAGCACCGCATCCCGACGCATGGATCAAATTTTCTATTTCTTCCAAGAATCCAGGGTAATGTGGTTCTCCCGGATGCAAGAATGATTGACCACCAATAATCAGCAAATGCAGGTTGGGATGATTCTTCCCGAGGATTCCCCAGGCCCTGACCGCAATATCCTGCCCCTTGGGCGGTTCCACCCAACCGACCATGACAAAATATTTTTCCGGAACACCTTTCCTAAATTTTTCCAGAACCCTGTTCGGGAAAGCGGCGGATTCGGTCTCCGACTTGATTTCAATGCCATTTGGCACATAATGTACATGACCCAATTCGGGACGACGTTCACCGATCAAACGTGCATAACTCATTGATACCGCAGTCAATGCCGCTGCTTTTTTCGCGGTTTTATGGAGACTTCGAAAATTTTTCCCCTTTTCCTGCGCGAAATGAAGTGCATCCGTACCATGAAAGGTCAAAACATAAGGCGGACCGCCCAGAGATTCCAATCTTCTGAAATAGGACTGATAATCCCTTGGCGTATGCAGGTGAAGGATATCCACCTTCTCCCGTTTCATCAATTGCAGCAATTCTCCGACAGTTTTTGGAAATTCCAGAATCCATCCAATCAAGCCTTTTATCGGACTGCGCCTGTCCCAGGGCAGGCGCAGCCTTTTCTTATACAGGCTGATGCCCGCGAATTTTTCTTCCGACCAATTGATGTCGCTCCAATCACCAGGCGAAAAAATGGAGACCCTGTGGCCGGCATTCATCCATTGTCGGGCCAGGGTTGCAATCATGGTGTTGATTCCGCCCCGTATCTCCGGAAAGGAGGTATGAAAAACAATCAGGATGTGCATCCGGCGTTCCTTGCCTGTGAAAAGCATCAGCCGGGGGGGACGAATTGATCGACCAGACCACAGATGCTTTTGCCATCGATCGGTTTGGCCAGAAAGCCATTGGCCCCCGCCTTGGCCCCCATCCGGGCGTTTTCGCTGCGATGGTCGGCGGTCACGATGACGATCTTGCCGGCAAACCCCTGATCACGAATGCTTTTGACCGTGGCGATACCATCCAGGCCCGGCATGTGGATGTCGATAAAGATCAAATCCGGCTTCCAGGAGGCGGCCAGGGTGATGGCATCGTTGCCGGAATAACCGGACTTGGCCGTGTGTTTGTGGGGGCAGCGTCGCAGCAGTGCCTCCAGCAACAAACAGTTTTGCGGTTCGTCGTCGATCAACAAAATCCGTGCCACCATCGCGCTCCGAGAAAAATCCAACCATGACCACCCCAGGCCAATTCCCTATCGGTCCAGCATGCCTTCGGTCGCGAAAAAAATCAACGACATCACTTGGCCCGTGGCGGAGGTTCCTTCAATAGTTGTTCAATATCAACGGCATCAATCTGATCGGGACGCAGAAAGGTCCCGGCATACCGTTCGTGGACACCACTGCGCAGAAAAAGTTCAAACAAATCGCGGTCGATATGCCGGTCGTTGCGCATGAAACTCATGATCTTCAACGCCTCGCTCAAACTCTTGGCTTTCTTGTAGGGCCGATCGACCGCCGTCAGCGCCTCGAAAATGTCGGCGATGGCGAGAATGCGCGACTGCACGTTCATGTCTTCCCGACGCAGACCACACGGATACCCCGTTCCGATCATGGTTTCATGATGGTTGCTGGCTATTTTCGGAACCTCCGCCATCCCCTTGGGAAAGGGAAGCTGACGCAGCATGACCAGAGTATGGATGACATGTTCGTTGATCTTGAACCGTTCCTCGGCATTGAGGGTCCCCCGGGAGATGCCCAGATTGTAAAGCTCACCATAATTGTACAGATGTTCAGGAATCGCCAGGGTCACCCCCAGGGATGCCGGATCATAGGAAAGCGGCGTCTCATGACGCGAATGAACATGTTCGGGTCGATCCATCAACAATGATTCCCAGACCGGAAGCGGAGACACCTCCGACTTGGGCAGGCGCAACTCCTCCATGAACGACAATCCCAGGCGATTGTCGAAATAACGCCGCCATTGCCGTTGCCCGATTGTTTTCAGCCGCTCGACATCTTCCCGGGAGGTGAACTCCCCCCCGACATTGGACCGCGCCACGAAAGCAAACTCCTCCCGCAGCCCGGCAAGGATTTTTTCAAGCCGTTCGGGTTCCCCCGCGTTTCCCTTCAGACGCTCCTCGCAATCGGCGATGATCGCATCGCGCCACAACACCTCGTAGCGCATCCGCACCTCGTGGATGCGGTTGTAGACGCATTCCAGTTTCGTCGCCTTGTCCACTACCGCCTCCGGCGTCGTCACCTTGCCACAATCGTGCAACCAACTCGCCAGATGAAATTCCTTCCATTCCTCCCGGGACATCGAAAAATCGGCAAACGGACCCGATTGCGCGGCACAAGCCGCCTCGGCCAACATTTTGCCCAACTCCGGCACCCGTTCGCAGTGTCCGCCGGTATAAGGCGATTTGGCGTCGATGGCGCTGGCAATGACCTTGGTCACCGCGTCGAACAGACGTTCCTGGGCCTTGATCAGATTGAGGTTGTCCAGGGCGATCGCCCCCTGGGTGGCCAAGGCCTCGACAAATCCGATCCATTCCGATTCGAAGGGGATGACCTCCCCCGTCTCCTGATCGATGGGATTGAGCAGTTGCAATACACCCAGGGGTTTTCCCTCCCGGGGCTTCAGGGCAACCGTCAACATCGACCGGGTCCGATAGCCGCTCGCCTTGTCAAAACTCATGGTTCCCGAAACATCGAAGGAACCGACATCGCCATACACGTCGCCCAACAGCACCGATTCTCCCGTCAGGGCGACATGGGTCGATACATAGCGATGGACCTCCTTCCCGGTCGCGGGATCGAACAGGGGAAGGGTCATGGCGGGCAGGGGATCGTCGCTGGAAAGATAGGCGAATTTCAGATGATCGTCCTCGGTCCTGAGGTACAACGTCCCGCGATCGGCATGGGCCAATTCCTTGCTGCCGAACAGGATCTTCCGCAGCAGCCGGTCCATGTCCATCTCGGAGGAAAGGTCCTTGGCGATGTCCACCAGTTTTTGCAGTTTGCGGCGTTCCACATCCAGATAACGTTCCAACTGGTCGCGTGTCGTCTTCAACATCAGGTGATTGCGCACCCGGGACAACAAAATCGGCGGACTGATCGGTTTGGTCACATAATCGACTGCCCCCAGAGACAGCCCCCGTTCCTCATCCGCCGACTCGGTCCGGGCCGTCAGAAAGATCACCGGAATGTCCCGGGTCCTCGAATCGGCCTGAAGCTGACGCATGACCTCGAAGCCGTCCATTTCCGGCATCATGACATCGAGCAAAATCAGATCGGGACGCTGCTCCCCCGTGGCGATCCGCAACGCCCGACTCCCCCGGGTCGCCACCTTCACCGTATACAGATCCTGCAACAGATTACCGATCAACGTCAGATTGTCGGGAGTGTCATCGACAACCAAAACCGTGGGACGGGAAGAAACCGTGGATGGGCACATGCGGATTTCGGCTCCATGGCGATCGACGTTCAAGGTCGTCGGGATTGATCACAAGGGGTACCTGGGCAGTTATCTTTTTTCTTCGATCCCGTCCCTTTCAAGCACATCGGGTCAACAACCCCCGACAGACCGTCAGGGCTTCATCGAAATCGTATTCTCCAATCGCCCGGCGCAACTGCGTCATCGCCGCCGCATCACCCAATACCGTCCATGAAGCGCCATGGATTTCAAGATGTTCCAAAGCGCCCGCATCATCGTTTTCCAGCAGGACGACCATTCGTTCCAGGGAAGAACGGATCTCCGGAGCGGGTTGGATCGCGGTCACCACGTCCGACGACGGCGCCAGCGAAGAGATCAAGACGCGACATACCCTGGCCGCATCCTCGAAATCGAACTCTTCCATCGCCTGTCGCAATGACGCCAATCCGGACGCATCGATCCGGCCCGTGATTTCATGATGGCGTGTTTCCCACATCCCCACCGCCCGGGCATCGTCCTTTTCCAGAAGTTCCAACAACGGTTCGAGAACGTCTCGTTCCGTGCCAACCCTGGGCGACTCCCGCGCCGTTGGCAACTCTTCCGTCGGCAAGGCCTGCTCGATCCCCCGCGCCCCCTCGTGCAATGCCTCTTCCAACCGATCGATCATCGCCATGAGGGATGGCCCCTCGCCGTTCCCCCGCAAGGCCGATTCCACCTCCGCCGCCACCCGTTGCACCGCGACGAGTCCCAGGGTTCCCGCGACCCCCTTGGTCGTATGGGCCGCCCGTTCCGCCTCTTTTCGCGCCCCCTCCGCCAACAACCGCCGCAGCGACTGCGCCGCATCGACCTGTTCCACGGCAAATTTGCGCAACAGTCGGCAATATAATTTAATATTCCCCGCCGTTCGCGCCAGACCCGCGCCTGTATCGATCCCTTCGATACGCAACACCGCATCCTCCGCAGGCCGCAGTGGTATGGACCTGGACGTTTCCGTCACCGCTCCATCCACCACCGCCCCTCCCAGGGGGCGATACCGCGACAACACCGAAAAAAGAAGATCCGGCTCGATCGGTTTGGTCAGATGTCCCTGCATCCCCAAAGCAGCGCAACGCTCCCGCTCCTCGGCCATCGCATGGGCCGTCATCGCCAGAATCGGCAGTCCGCCATAACGCGCATCTTCCCGAATCCGCCGTGTCGCTTCGTAGCCATCCATTTCGGGCATCTGTAGATCCATCAACACCACGTCGAAGGAGGCCGCCCCCTCCCGATGCAAAACCTCCAGCGCCTTGCGACCATGATTCGCCACCATCACCCTGGCCCCGACCGATTCGAGAAGTTCGATGGCAATCTGCTGGTTGATCTCGTTGTCCTCCGCCAGCAATACCCGCAATCCCCGCAGATCGTTCACGACCGTGCCAACCTCCGCCGCCGGCACCGTCCCCGACACCCCATCACTTTGCCCCAGCGCTTCCACCAGAGTATCGAACATCACCGAACTGTTGACCGGTTTGGTCAGAAACCCCTGGATTCCCAATTCCCTGGCTTCCGCCTGACACCCTTCGACATCGAACGCTGTCACCAGAATCATTCGCGGAGCCATCTCCCCCCATTGTTTCCGAATCCGCCGCGCCGCGTCGATCCCATTGCATCCGGGCATCTGCCAGTCGAGCACCACCAGACCATAAGGATCGTTCTTCCCGATGGCCAGCCCCACCCGAAGGACGGCCTCCTCCCCTTCGACAGCGCCATCGACCCGTAGATTGAACCCAGACAACATTTCAGTCATGATTTCCAACGCCGCCGGATTGTCATCGACCACCAACGTCCGCAACTGGTTCATCCGTTCCGGAAGCCGACGCGGTCCCTCCCGATGGAGGGCTTCATCCATCCAAATGGTAAAATGAAAGGTTGAACCGGTCCCGGGAACGCTCTGAACCCAGATGGTCCCCCCCATCAATTCGACCAGACGCCGGGAAATCGTCAAACCCAGGCCCGTCCCGCCATATTTGCGCGTCGTCGAGGAATCAGCCTGGGAAAAAGCCTGAAACAACCGCCCCATCTGCTCCGCGGTCATGCCGATCCCCGAATCCTCGACCGAGAATTGCAGTTTGACCTTCGATCCCATCCGTTCAAGAAGGCGCACCCGCAGCGTGACGTTGCCTTTTTCGGTAAACTTGACGGCGTTGCCGCCAAGGTTGACGATGATCTGGTTCAAACGTAACGGATCACCCACCAGGGAGATGGGGACCTCCTTGGCGATGTCGAACAATAATTCCAAACCCTTGTCCGCCACCTTGGGCGATAATACCACACTCACCCCTTCCAATACCTTGTCGAGGGAGAAGGTCACCTGCTCCATCGACAGGCGGCCCGCCTCGATCTTGGAAAAATCGAGAATATCGTTGATGATTCCCAAAAGGGAGGTCGCGGCGTTATGGGCCTTTTGAATATAGTCGCGTTGTTTGGCGGTCAGTCCGGGAGTCTTCAAGGCCAAATAGTTCATCCCGATGATGGCATTCATGGGGGTGCGGATTTCGTGGCTCATGTTGGCGAGAAAATCGGATTTGGCCTGGGTGGCGGCCTCCGCCTTTTGCCGCAACGCCTCGGCGGTCTTGCGCTCCTGTTCGAGGTCCAGGAGCATGTTGAGGCTCGCCTTCCGGGTTTTATCGAGGTCTTCAAGGTGGGCCTTGAGCCTGTTTTCATCCTCCTTGCGATCGCTGATGTCGGTGGCAACGCCGCACAAACCGTAGATCTCACCCTCTTCGTTGAACATCGGCGCCTTGGTGACCAGCCAGGTGCGCGGTCGTGAATCCTGGGCGATGTGGAGCGGCTGTTCGAACGAAATCGCCATCCCCCGTTCCATGACCTCCCGATCCTGGGCCGCCGAAACCGCCGCATCCCCGGGCGATAGAAACTCGGCATCGGTCAGCGCCAGAAGTTCGCCCTCCGACCGCCCGATCACCTGTTCGCAACGCGCGTTGACCAGGGTATAACGCCCATGGGCATCCTTCATGTAGATCACGCTCTGAATGCTGTCCACCAGGGTCCGGAGTTCCGCCCCCTTGCGGGTCAATTCCAGAGTCCGTCGCGCGACGGTCTCGGTCAGGTGACGATTGGCGTCCGCCACCACCTCGGCCATGTCGTTGAACGCCCGGGTCAACAGACAAAGTTCATCCCCGCCCCGTTCATCCCCGCCGCGAATGGCGATCCGAATGTCATACGTTCCCCGCGCCAGTTCCTGGGCCCCCCGGGTCAGCTGCCGCAACGGATGCAATACCAGATTGTTCAATCCCAGGACCAACAACAGCGCCGCCAGAAGAAAACAAACCGCCAAAGCCGACGACAAAGTTAAAATTTCACCCTCGGGAATCACCCCCTCGGGGTCCATGAAGGCGACCAGATACCATTTCAGTGGCGCAAGCCAGGCGATGGCGACCAGTTTTTCCCCGCCGTCGATCGTCAGATTCAAGACCTCCCACGCATCATCGACGTTCCGGACGCGGGCGAGTCCCTGTTCCAGGGCCGATCGATCCTCCCCGGACGCCAGGAGGGAATGGATCCCCGACCCCCGATCCGATTCCACCTGGACAAAGGCGTTGCGCGTGATCCGATCGACCTCCCTGAATGCCTGAATCGCCCCCCGTTCATCGATCAACATTCCGGTAATCCCCCGGGAGTCGGCCTGCAAAAACCGGTCGATGAACGTGTCGAGGCCGATCCCGGTTCCGACCACCCCCAACCGGTCCCGCCCCCCGGCAGACTTTTCCAACGTCCCTCCCGACCCTCCATCCATGGCATGATTGATCCACAGGTTGGTGACATCGAGTTTGTCGTTGTGATCGACATTGAGATTGAAGGGAGCGGACGATTTGATGCTGGCGAAATACCAGGCGTCATCCGTCACATCCTCCCGGAGGGTATTGACGGGGGTCAGGGTAACCTGCGCATCCTTTTCCCCGGTATAATAAAAATGCCGCGATTTTTCCAATCCGAGGAAAAAGCTCCGGGCCGAAAAATTGTCACGAAACACGGTCAATTCGCGCCGTGCCCGCTCGCGAAGGACGGGATCGTCCTCGTTGCCGGCCCATTGCGCGAGCACCGTGGATTGGGCCATCTGTCGCGCCAGGGCGACCTCGCGTCCGATCGCCCCGAGGATGCGTTCCCTGTGCCACATGAGATGCCGTTCCACAAGGATGGCACCCAGAAGACGGGCCTCCCGTTCAAGGAGATGGTGCATCACCAGCGCGGTAACCGCGCCGATGACCAGGCCGACAGCGACGATGAACAGAAGAAGTTTTCCCGGCAAGCTCCGGGGAATCGAGCGTTTGGCAATCCGTGACAGGGTTTGTTTCATGGGCGGCGGGTCACTCGACGATTCGGTAAGGGGCGTCCCGCCCCAGGGCGACATTCAGGGCGTTGACCTCTTCCTTGAGGGCGATCATCCGCAATTCGCGCCCGACGGCGACCGCGGTGAATTTTTCCAGTTCCTCCATCTTTTCCCGGACCTGGGCCTCGGCGAGGCGGCGCCTGGCGACATCCTTGCGCAGCTCGGTCGTCCGCTCCTCCACCAGCGATTCGAGATGCTTTTGATATTCGGCCAACTCCCGGCGCGCCTTCTCCGCGTCTTCCGCCAGATTCAGCGCCGCCAGACGCCCCTCGTGCAGATCGGTCCGCGACTGCCACGCCGTGATCCGCTCCGTGCCGACCTCGACCATGAGCCGGGCAAACCGGGTCAAGAAACCCAGAATGGCCGGAAGCCGATCCGCATCGAGCACCCCGACCCCCTTCGCCCCCTCCAGGCCGGAGCCTTCCCCGGAACCCGCATCCTCCACCGCGGCCTGGAACCGATCCCGGTCGGAAGAAGCGCGGAAAAAGGGACCCAGACACAAAGCGCCCAGGTGGCGACCATCGACCCGAATGGGAACGACGGCCTCGGTCAAACCATTCCGGTCGCGGTACAGAGGGTATTCTTCACCCTCGTTCAGGGCACGGACAAACCCGGTGGCGTCTCCGTCCGAATCGATAATCGTGACCCTCCCCCCGACCGCCACGGCAAAATCATCGAGCAACGGTTGCAGGATCGGAAGGTCCAGGATCGTTTCCAGTGAAGCCGCGGCACGGACTGCTTCGGTGGGCATCGTCCCGGATTCGTCCCCCTCCGGTTCGCCCTTTTCCATCGGAACCGAAAACGGCGCCGCGTCCGATCCGGCCCCGGTCGCAATTTCGGCGAAGGGCGGATCGCGGCCCGTTTGCATTGAAAGCTGGTTGACGATCCCCTTGAGTTCCATCATCCGCAGTTCGCGATCGATGGCCAGGCGGTTGAAACGGGCCGCCTCGGCCCCCGCCGCCTCGGCCCGCCGCACCGCCAGACGAAGGTCGTCCTCCCGTTTTTTCATCGCGATTTCGGCAAGGTGACGCCCTTTCATCATTTCATTGTAGGCCTGGAGGACATCCCCAAGTTCGTCGGCGCGGTCCCAATGCAGGGGCGCGCGCATCTGTTCCTCCATCGGTCGTTGGATCGCATCGCGAAATTCCTCCAGAGGCCCGCCGATCACCCTGCCGACCCCGTACAGCGTCCCCGCCACCAAAGTCGCCATCAAGGCCAGAAGAATGGAACCATTGACCTTGAGATGCTCGATCAGCGCCATGCGGATGCCATCGTCGTGAGCGGTGACCACCATCCGGCCAATGATCCGGACCTCGGTTCCCGACTGATGCCGGAGCGGTCGTTCCAGGCGCAGTTCGGGCGACAGGAGCGGACGGTTCAAATCACCCACTGCCCCGAGCAACTCGCCGCTGCCGCCGTGAACGACCACCGATTGCAAAAACGGCAGATGGGTCTGTTTCTCCAGAAGGTCCCGCAGGTGTTGCAGGTCGAATTCCCACACCGCCGACTCGATGGCGGTCCCCTGGGTATTGACCATCCGGGCCAGATTCTCGCGAAGGCGGTCCTGTTCCGTGAAGTAATAATCGACCTCCAGGACCGCAAAGACGGCAAGAACCGCCAATACCGTCAGGGGAAGGTGGATCAGCAACAGTTTCCGGCTCAAACCGGCGGCCTTGAAAATCGAAATTCCCACGATTCATTTCCAAAATTGTCGCGTCGGGATCTTTATCCATGAAGAAAATTTATCCGAACATTGACATCATTGCACGGAATCGTCTTTCATCCGAAAATGATTCTTCCGCAGGCTGGGCATCATCGCCCGTGTGAGGAAACGATTGCCGCGATGATCCCGTGGTCTCTTCTTTTTCTCTCTTGCCCATGGTGATGAGACCCATGTCATCGACGCACTATCCCATCTGCGACCTGTTCACCTCCATCCAGGGAGAAGGAGGACTGGTCGGCATGCCGTTCGTGTTTCTCAGGTTTTGGGGTTGTCCCCTCTCCTGCCCGTGGTGCGATGAGCCCAGGCATCGCGATCCCGGTTGCCGGCGCATCCTCGACCTGGAAGAACTTCTCGTGGAAATCCAACGGCAAAGCCCCCGTCTCGACCATGTCCTTCTGACGGGTGGCGAACCCCTGGCAGTTCCCCATCTGGATCTTCTGGTCTCCCGCCTCAAGGAACGAAACTGTTTCGTGGCCATGGAAACCAGCGGCGTCGGCGGGGCCCCCCCTCCAGGGATCGACTGGATCACCCTGTCCCCCAAAACCCCCCTGCCCCACTTTCCGGCGCAACGGGTCAACGAGGTCAAGTTTGTCCTCGGGGAACACGAAGAACCGGCCCAGGAAGCATTGATCCAATGGTGGGCCCGACACCCCCACCCCCTCTGGCTGCAACCCCGGTGGCAGGGATCCGGTCTCCCCCGCAACGCCGTCCGTCGCTGCCTGGATCGGGTCCTGGCCGCGGAAGGACGGTTTCGCCTGTCGCTACAAATCCACAAATGGCTCGACATCCCATGAAACCCCACCTGATGCTGATCACCGACCGCCACCTGGTCGCCGACCCGATCCTCCCCCTGGCCCAGGCCCTGGAAGGCGGTGTCGATACCATCCTCCTCAGGGAAAAAGACCTGGACGACGACAAATTCGCATCCCTCGCCCGGCGCGTTCAGGAACTCCTTCGCCACCATCCCTCCGCCCGTCTGTTGTTCTCCGGTCGGCGCCACCTGGCCCGAACCATCGGCGCCCACGGCGTCCACCTTCCCCATGAAGGTCCGTCCATCGCCGCCACCCGCGCCATCCTCCTGCCGTCGCAGCGCATCGGTCGCTCCTGTCACGATCTTGCCTCCGCCCGGCAGGCCTTCGCCGATGGCGCCGATTTCATCACCCTCTCGCCCCTCTTCGCCACCCGTTCCCACCCCGACGCCCCCCCGCTTGGAATCAAAGCCTTCGCCCGCATCCGCCGGGAACTCTTCGGACATGTCCTGGCCCTCGGCGGGATCGACGCCGGCAATATCCATCAGGCCCTGTCCGCCCGGCCCGACGGAATCGCCCTCATCCGCGGCATCCTCGACCGCGCCGACCCACGGGCCGAAGCCTCGCGGCTGTCATCGGCCATAAGAAAATCTATTGAATCATCATGATTATTTTCAAAGAAACGCGATGAAATTTTACCCGATGAAATTTTATTATTGATTCGTTACCGTTCTGCGATAGAATCCTACCGACTGAAATCGAACCCTGGCCGTCGGGCGGGACCCTGTTCCAACCTTGTTTGCCGGTGTTGTTCCTTTTTCGGGGAATGGACGGTCCACGATACCGGTGCCATGCCTCCTGGCGTGCCTACCCTCCATGTGGACCGGAACGGGCAACCTCCGACCAACCCAACCTGAACGTGACGGAGCGCGGATGATCGATCTATCGGTGAACGATACCGGCGATACCGGAACCTTGATTCTGTCCGGGAGCATCACCATTCAGCATGCCTCCCAACTCAAGGAAGCGCTGTTGGAAGGGATCAGCGCCGCCAAACGCCTCTTGATCAACCTTGGCGATGTGGAGCGGGCCGATCTGGCCACGATCCAACTCATCTACGCCGCCCACCGCAGTCTCATCGACAAGGGCAAGGCGCTGGAGGTCGATGGCCCGATCCCCGACGCCTGGCATGCCGCCGTCAGGGAATCGGGATACGCCGGTTGCTTCAACACCAACGACAACAGTGGACTGTGGACTGGAGAGGGGAAATAAATGGGCAAGAAAATCATGACCGTGGACGATTCCTCAAGCGTCCGGCAGATGGTCGGTCTGACACTCAAGGGGGCCGGTTACGATGTGGTGGAAGCGGTGGACGGTCAGGATGCCCTGACCAAACTCAAGGCGTCACCGGTCGATATGGTGGTGACCGACCTCAACATGCCCAACATGGACGGCATCACCCTGATCAAGGAATTGCGGGCCCTGCCCAATTTCAAGTTCATCCCCATCGTCATGCTCACGACCGAGTCCCAGGCAGGACGCAAGCAGGAAGGAAAGGCGGCCGGGGCCACGGGATGGATCGTCAAACCCTTCAAACCCCCCCAATTGCTTGAGGTCATCAAGAAGGTTCTCGGCTAAATCATTCAGGCAGGGGGAACGGGCATGTCGGTGGAAATCGATACCAGCGCATTCACGGAAGAGGCTTATGAACTCCTGAGCGAGCTTGAGGCTTCGCTCCTCGAACTGGAAGAATCCCCGGGGGACCAGGAACTCATCGGTCGGGTGTTCCGGGCCATGCACACGATCAAAGGCTCCGGGGCGATGTTTGGCTTCGACGAGGTCGCCGAGTTCACGCATGAGGTCGAGACCGTCTTCGACATGGCCCGCAACAAGACGATCTCGGTCACCAAGCCGCTGATCGACCTGACATTGGCCGCCCGCGATCAGATTCGCGCCATGCTCGACGCGGCGGCTGGCGGCGAGCCGGCCAACAAGGACAACGCCCAAAGGATCATCCAGGGCTTGCGCGCCCTGCTCCCCGGGGCCAACGCTTCCGCCGGCGCTGCCGCCCCCGCCACGAACAAGAAACCACCCGCCCAGGCCTCGGACCACGAACCCCACGTCTACCGCATCCGGATCAAACCAAGCCCCGAGTTGTTCGCCAACGGCACCAACCCCTTGCTGCTGCTCGGGGAACTGCGCGAACTGGGCGAGGATTGCCAGATCATCGCCCAGTACGACAAGCTGCCGCCGCTGGAAAACCTCGATCCCGAACGCTGCTACACCACCTGGGAGGTGTTTCTCACCACCAAGCAGAGCGAAAACGCCATCCGCGACATTTTCATCTTTGTCGAGGACCAGTGCGAACTCAACATACGGCTGTTGGACCGCGAAGAGGTCCTGGGGACCGATGTCCAAAAGCTGGGCAACATTCTGGTGCAGCGGGGCGACATCCCCGAGGAGGCCCTGGAGAAGGTCCTCAAGCCCATCGGCGACCGCCTGGTGGAATCGGGAGTCGTCAGTCCCTCGCAGGTGAAGGCGGCACTGGCGGAACAGAATGCCATCAAGGCCAAACGCGACAAGAAAGTCCAGGCGGAATCCGCCACGTCGGTGCGTGTCCCCTCGGAAAAACTCGACAACCTTGTCGATCTTGTCGGCGAGCTGGTGACGGTGCAGGCGCGCCTCAATCAAACCGCGAGCACCCGTCAGGATCACGACCTGCAACTCATCGCCGAAGAGGTCGAACGGTTGACGGGAGAGCTGCGCGACAACACCATGAGCATCCGCATGCTCGCCATCGGGACGACATTCAACAAGTTCAAACGCCTCGTCCGTGATCTTTCCACCGAACTGGGCAAGAAGATCGAGCTTACCACCGAGGGGGCGGAAACGGAGTTGGACAAGACGGTGATCGATCAACTCAACGATCCCCTGGTACACATCATCCGCAACAGCATCGACCATGGCATCGAGACGCCCGAAGTCCGGATTTCCAAGGGAAAGAATCCCGAGGGATTGATCCACCTGTCGGCCATCCATTCGGGGGCCAATGTGCTGATCCGGGTCGAGGACGACGGCAAGGGACTGGATCCCGACGCGCTGGTGCGCAAGGCGATCGAAAAGGGACAGATTCCTCCCGATGCCCAGTTGACCGACAAGGAGGCCTTCCAATTGATCTTCGGCGCCGGATTTTCCATGGCGGAGAAGATCACCAACGTTTCGGGCCGTGGCGTCGGCATGGACGTGGTGCGCAAATCGATCGATGCCCTGAGGGGCAGCATCGACATCGTCAGCGAACTGGGCAAGGGGACAATCATCACCTTGAAGTTGCCCCTGACCCTGGCGATCATCGAGGGATTGCTGGTCCGGGTCGGGGATGAACTGTTCGTTCTGCCACTGGCGGCGGTGGAAGAATGCGTCGAACTGTCGCGGCAGGATGTCGTCAATGCCCATGGGCGGCACGTCATCAACGTCCGCGATGAAATCGTCCCCTACATCCGGATTCGCGACCGTTTCGACATCGGCGGCGAACCCCCAGACATCGAACAGATCGTCATCTCCGATGTCGAGGGAAAACGGACCGGCTTCGTCGTCGATTCGGTGATCGGGCAGCATCAGACGGTGATCAAGAGCCTCGGAAAAAATTTCGAGCATTCCGAGGAGTTCTCGGGGGCAACCATTCTGGGGGACGGGACGGTGGCCCTGATTCTCGATCTGAGCAAGATGGTACGTTATGTCGAGGCGGAAGAAGAGGACCTGACCGAGCCGGTCGCCGCCTGAACCGTTGTTGCACCAGGTTGATCATCGGGCACGATCCGGTTTTTCCGTCCACGTAGCGAAAAAAACATGATCGTTTTGCTTTGTCATATTCATTGACTGGAATGGATGGCTGGTCTTGTTCCGACCGGTTTTGATTGACGGTACACCCCTTTCACAGGACAATGAACCATCGGACATTCTTGCCCGGTCAACTGCAAGGAATGGTCATGAAATTCATCGATCCACGCATCGACTTCGCCTTCAAGAAAATTTTCGGCAGCGAAGATGCGAAGGATATCCTGATTTCCTTCCTGGAGAGTCTGCTTGGATTGGATGGGGACCGGCGTATTGTGGAGTTGACCATCCTGGACCCGTTTCTGGCGCCACGCATCAAGGACCTCAAGTCTTCCGTGCTGGATGTGCGCTGCAAGGATCATCGCGGCATCTCGTA
>JADGCV010000068.1 GCA_015228815.1 Magnetococcales bacterium
TTGGCCTGCTTTCATGAACGCCTTCCGGACCGACAGGAACGAAACCGAAACGATCGAGGGTCTCCCTTCGGGTGCTGCTGGAACTGATGAGTATGCTTTGCAATTGAGACCGTGGCAAGCGTTCCTTGTTCCGATACAAGGTGTCATACATCGCCAGCTGTGACAGGCCGGCATCGGTCAAACTTTCGGTGATCTTCAATTCGATCAGGATCCGTTCCGCCTCCAGGTCACGAATCCCGTCCGCCAACAGCAATCGCTGCTCCCTGGTCCATCCTCCTGGCTGCCGCCGGATCAGAATCAGATCCGCCTTGGGCGCGTCCACGACCACCGGAACTTCCAAAAGAACGTCGATGCCGACCGGTTGCAGCAGAGTTCTCAGGGTTTCGCCGACCAGAATGTGCCAGGCTGTCTTCATCGGCGCCACTTCCGTCATTTGTTTCGCGGTTCCTGCATGAAATTGTCCCGCAAACACATACCAACGTCCAGAAGAATCAGGGCCACGCCAAGCCACTTCGACATGAGGCATGGCCCCAAAACAAGTCCACGCATCGCAGGGTTCAATGGGACAGGCGATAGATCGAAGGCATCAGGGGTATCAAGGGGGTGGCAAGGTTTTGCAGGGATTCGGAAGGGCCGGCAAACAGATAGCCCCCCGGCACCATGTGACCACACAGCTTGTTCACAAGCCGTTCCTGGGTATTGCGATCGAAATAGCTCAGAATATTGCGGCAGAAGATGACATCCATCCCCTCGCGCAAGGCAAAACCGGGATCCATGAAATCAAGTTGCCGAAAATTGACCATGGCACGCAGTTCCGGCACCACCCGGGCCAGGCTTTTGCGGCGATCTTTGCTTTTGAGAAGATATTTTTTCTTCAACGAATCGGGAATGGATTGAACCTTTTCCATTTCGTAGATGGCGTTGCGGGCGAACTCCAGAATTCGCGGACTGACATCGGTGGCCAGGATCTGGGATTTGAACGGAATGCCCGGATAATGTTGGGCAAACTCGCTCAACACCATGGCCAGGGTGTAGGAATCCTCTCCCGTGGCGCATCCGGCACTCCAAATGTTGAGGACACGACCGATTCCGGCGCCATGAATCTTGATCAACTCCGGCAGCGCCGACTGGGCAAGAAATTCAAACTGACGGGAATCACGGAAAAATTTTGTCGTGTCGCTGGTCATGGCATCCAGAAGCAACACAAATTCCCGTTCCTCGTCCTCCGTTTCACCGAAAAGAATCCTGTTGTAGTCGGCCAGATGGACGATTCCCAGACTGTTCATCCGCCGTTGCAGCCCAATGCTCAGAAGGCTCTTCCTGGTGATGGGCAAAAGGATACCGAACCGGTTGTGAATTTCGGTGGCAAGGCGTTTGAAGAGTGTTTCATCAAGCGAATCGATCATTGGATCATCAAGGTCATGAATCGCAAGCGAACATCCTTTTCACCTTCGAGGCGGGAAGGATCATCCCCGCGGCAAGGAAGTCACGACGGACCGGCCCTGGTTTGTCATGAAATCGAACCGTCACAGAGACGAATGACCTCCTGGGCCAGTTTTTCCAGAGGCAGAACCGTATCGACCCCGCCATGCTTGATGGCCTCCTTGGGCATGCCGAAGACGACACACGACCGCTCGTCCTGGGCCAGGTTGTGTGCGCCGGCATCCTTCATTTCCTTCATGCCACGGGCGCCGTCATCCCCCATGCCGGTCATGATCACCCCAACGGCATTGGCTCCGGCATAGCGGGCGGCGGAGCGGAACAAAACATCGACCGAAGGGCGGTGCCGGCTGACCAGGGGACCTTCCTTGATTTCGACGAAATAACGGGCGCCACTCCTTTTGAGCAGGGCATGTTTGCTGCCGGGGGCGATGAGGGCCCGGCCACGAACGACGGAATCGTTGTTTTCCGCTTCCTTGACGCTGATCCGGCACAGTCCGTCGAGACGATTGGCGAAGGCCTTGGTAAAATTTTCCGGCATGTGCTGCACGATGACGATGCCCGGCGCGTTGACCGGCATGGCTTCGAGGAACACCCGCAACGCCTCCGTCCCGCCGGTGGAAGCCCCGACGATGATCACCTTTTCGGTGGTCTGGCTCATGGCGTGACTGCTTTTGGTGGGGGGCGGCAGGATGGCATCGGCGGTCAGCTTTGGTTCGACCCTGGGCCCGACGGACGCAGCCTTCGCCGTCCGGGGTACACGGGTGATCTGGCGCACATTGGACATCGCCGCCGCCTTGACGGCATCGCAAATGCGAATCCGCGACTCTTCGAGGAAATCCTTGGTCCCCATCTTGGGTTTGGTGATGATTTCGATCGCCCCGTATTCCATCGCCTTCAGGGCGGTTTCGGATCCCTTGGTCGTCAAGGTCGAACACATGACCACGGGGATGGGGTGTTGCGTCATGATTTTCTGGAGAAAGGTGATCCCATCCATCCGCGGCATCTCGACGTCCAGAGTGATCACGTCCGGCACGAGTGTCTTGATCCGTTCCGCGGCGACGAAGGGATCCTGGGCCATGCCAATCACATGGATATCCGGATCCGATTCGAGGATTTTTGCCAGGGTCTGGCGCACGACCGCGGAATCGTCAACGATCAGTACATTTATTTTTTTATTGATCATGATCCACTGCACTTTATCACCCGGAGACACGATGCCCCCGGGCCAAGAAAAAGAAAGAAAAGCGGAAACCCGTTCGTCGGGAATCGCATCCCCATCCCCGAATGCGCCATGAAAAACAAGAACGAAACCTGATGCCGATCCCCAGGGCCCCACTTGTATTGAACGTTGGCATGTATTCCAACGTCCGATCTCCCGCAATCGACACCCGTCAGGGTATGCCATCAGCCCGCCTTTGTCCATGGGAAACAAGGTTATCGTTACCCATCGCTCCGTGCCGACCGGGACAGAAATGTTCGAGGAAAAGCAATGCGTATCTCAGGGATGGACAGGTCACCACATCCGGGATTGGGAGAAACGCACACGCCGAAAACCTTGTTTTCCGTCATTCACGCCGTCTCATCCAAATCACCGTCGTTTGAACCTGCGAAAAAAATGAGATCGCATCCCCTTTTTTTCTAAAGCCTGCGTTTACATTGCCGATAAATTGAAAAGAGGTTGTTTATTTCAGAAATTTCCACGACATCGAACGGCGCCAGAAGCTACCGCTTGAGATTTGGCGGCATGTATCGAAAAAAAAGCTCAAGGCCATTCGAATGGATCCGATAAATTGAAAAGGGGAGGTTTATTATCGAACTGCCTCTCAAGAGGCAGCTTCGGGAGCCTGGGTCGGTTTCCTCAACAAAAAGGACCCATCGATTTCCAGGGAAGGGTCACGTTCAGGACGTTTGGAGAATTTTCATGTCTTTGACTATCAACAACAGCATTGCCTCGATCAATGCTCGGCGGCAACTTGAAAAACACACGCTCAAATTGAGCAAAACGTTTGCCCGGTTGTCATCCGGAATGCGTATCAACACCTCCCAGGACGATGCCGCCGGCATGGCCATCACCAACCGCATGGTCGCCCAGATCCGTGGTATGAACGTGGCCGTCCGCAACGCCAACGACGGCATTTCCCTGGCCCAGGTCGCGGAAGGGGCCTTGGACGAAACCCAGAATGCCCTGCAGAGGATGCGCGAACTGGCCATCCAGGCGGCCAACTCCACCTACTCCGTCTCCGACCGCGCCAACCTTCAGGATGAATTCGAACAGATGCTCTCCGAAATCAACCGGATCGCATCGGATGCCGAGTTCAACAATGTCAAACTGCTTGGTGGTATCAAATATTCGGGGACCGACTCGTTCAAGATTCAACAATTTGCCGGAACGTTTCATGTCGGAGCCGATACGGGTCAAACCATCACCATCACAGTGGGACGGGCCGGTCTCGGAGAGTTGGGACTCTATAATTACAGTTATGCCGCTGCGGGCCTGTCGGCAACCCGATCCATCACCGCCGCAAGTGTCAAGGTGTGGGTCTCCACTGCGGCCAAAGCCAATTCGGCCCTCGGTTTCATCGACAGCGCCCTGGATTCGGTCTCCGACATCCGTGCCGCCCTTGGCGCCGCGCAAAGCCGGTTTGAATCGGTCATTTCCTCACTCTCCAACGCGGTCGAAAACACCGATGCCGCCCGCTCGCGGATTCAGGATGCCGACATCGCCCTGGAAACGGCCAATCTGACCAAGTACACGATTCTCCAGCAGGCGGGGGTGGCGATCCTGGCCCAGGCCAATCAACAGCCGACCATCGCCCTGGCCCTCCTGGGGGCCTGACCCAAGCTACTGGGATCGAAAATAAAACGCTGCAACGGGGTGGGTTGACCCGTCCAATGAACAGCCCAAACGTCACAAGGGATGGATGACTCAAGGGAACCCGGTTTCCGCATAACACTCAAGGATCACGCTCATGGCTCTTACGATCAACAACAGCATCGCTTCCATCAATGCCCGCCGGCAACTTGAAAAACACACGCTCAAATTGAGCAAAACGTTTGCCCGGTTGTCCTCGGGAATGCGCATCAACACGTCACAGGACGATGCCGCCGGCATGGCCATCACCAACCGCATGGTTGCCCAGATCCGCGGCATGAACGTGGCCATCCGCAACGCCAACGATGGTATTTCACTGGCCCAGGTGGCCGAGGGGGCGCTTGACGAAACGCAAAACGCATTGCAACGGATGCGTGAACTGGCCATTCAGGCAGCAAACTCGACCTACTCGTCCAGCGATCGCGCCAATCTTCAGGATGAATTTGAACAAATGCTCTCGGAAATCCAACGGATTTCCTCCGACACCACCTTCAATAACAATATTCTCCTGGGTGGTAGTACCAATGGACGTTATGGAACCTCCTTCAGAGGAACCTTCCATGTCGGGGCGGACACCGGACAGACCATCACCATCCGGTTCAGCGTCATGAACGTTTCGGCCCTGGGACTGGTCAAACTGCATGCCACCAACACCGTGGCTTCGGCCATCACCAAAAGCGCCCAGGTCAGCATCGGTGTCGCCGCCAAGGCCAACAGTGCCCTGGCCTTCATCGATTCCGCCCTGGATGCCGTCTCCACCTTCCGCGCCTCCCTGGGCGCCTTGCAGAGCCGTTTCGAAACAGTCATCTCCAGCCTTTCCAATATTGTGGAAAACACCGATTCAGCCCGCTCCCGCATCCAGGACGCCGACATCGCCCTGGAGACCGCGAATCTGACCAAATATACGATTCTGCAACAGGCGGGTGTGGCGATTCTCGCCCAGGCCAATCAACAGCCGACGATCGCCCTGGCGCTTCTCGGGGCTTGAAGAGGCCTGATCCTGAAAAAATTGCCGGTGCGGGGAGGATGGATCATTCCTCCCCGCCCCCCGCGTAGGATTCCACTCCTTTTTTTCTTCATTGCATCCTTGTCGCTCGGCCTGTCATCTTCGGACAGGCCCTATTTTTTCCGGGATGAATGATACGAGTGTCCCACGATTCACCACCTGCCCGGGTAACGACCCGATTCGCCCCCAGCCCCACGGGATTGCTCCATCCGGGACACGCCCGCAGTGCCATTTTGGCTCATGACTTTGCCTCCAGGCACGGCGGGCGATTCATCGTGCGCATCGAGGATATCGATTCGGGACGATGCCGGCGGGAATATGAAACAATCTTGTTCGAGGACCTGGCTTGGTTGGGTTTATCGTGGGTTCCGACGGTCCGGCGCCAATCGGAGTGCATGGCCGATTATGCGGCGGCTCTGGCGGTTCTCGAAAGGCAGGGACTGCTCTATCCCTGTTTCTGCACCCGCCGCGAAATCCAGGCCCAGGTCGCCGCTTCGGGACAGGCCCCCCATGGTCCCGACCCATGGATGTATCCCGGAACCTGCCGCCATTTGTCCTCTTCCCAAAGGGAGGAACGGATCGGACAGGGCGATGCCTATTCGTTGCGTCTGGACATGCGCCGGGCCATTGCCATGACCGGCCCCCTGAACTGGTTCGATCTGGGAATGGGATGGATTCCTGCCGCTCCGGAACAATTCGGGGATGTGGTGCTGGCCCGCAAGGAGTTCCCTGCCAGCTATCATCTGGCGGTCACGGTGGATGATCATCTCCAGGAAATCACCCACGTCATCCGCGGCGTCGATCTTGCCCCGGCAACCCACATCCATCGATTGCTTCAGGCATTGCTCGGTTTGGACACCCCAACCTATGCCCATCATCCACTGGTGACCGACGACTCGGGCAGAAGGCTCGCCAAACGGCATGGAGCGGTCTCGCTCAAGGCGATGCGGGAGCAGGGACTGGATCCCGAAACGGTGCGCCAAAAGGCCGGATATCCATGGCCTGCCTGGGCGGAAGGCACGCTCAACCGGTCCTCGCCCCCAGATAGGCCTGCCGCACCTGGGGATCATCCAACAATTCAGTCCCGCGGGCGCTCATCCGAATGCGACCATTGACCAGGACATAACCACGGTCGGCCAGTTGCAGCGCCTGACGGGCATTCTGTTCCACCAGAAAGACCGTCGTCCCCGACTGGACGATCGAGCGGATCAGGGAAAAAATTTTTCGGATCATCAGGGGAGCCAAGCCAAGGCTGGGTTCATCCAGGAGCAAAAGCCGCGGTCGTCCCATCAATGCCCGGGCGATGGCGAGCATCTGCTGTTCCCCCCCCGACAAGGTTCCGGCCTTCTGTTGACGCCGTTCCTCAAGAATGGGAAACAAACGATACATGGCGGCCAGATCATCCACGGCCACCGCCCGCCCTCCAGGGATCCGACCCAATTCCAGATTTTCAAGGACCGTCATTCCCTGAAAAATGCGCCTTCCTTCGGGAACCAACGCCAATCCCAACGGGGAAATGCGATGGGTGGGCAGGTGGGTGATTTCCTGTCCTTCGAAGAACACCGCCCCGCCGGAGGCCCTTGGATTGCCGAATACGGTCATGAGGAGGGTCGATTTTCCCGCTCCGTTGGCGCCGATCAGAGCGACCACTTCCCCATGATGGACCTCAAGCGACACCTCTTCCAAAGCACGAATGGGACCATAGCCGCTCGACACCCGGCGCAATTCGAGCATCGGTTCCTGTGAGACGCGGATCGGTGATTCAACCAAGATAAGCCTCCACCACGGCGGGATGGCGTTGTATTTCGGCAGGTGTGCCCCGGGCGATGACCTCGCCATGGTTCAGAACCACGATCCAATCGGAGCGTTCCATGACCAGTCCCATGTCATGTTCGATCAGGAGTATGGTCAGGTTCATCTCTTGTCGCAGACGGTGAATCCATTGACTCAAAGCGTGTGTTTCCATGGGATTCAATCCTGCGGCGGGTTCGTCGAGACACAGAAGGGTCGGACCGGTACACAGCGCCCGGGCAATTTCGATCCGGCGCTGATGTCCATGGGAAAGCTGTCCCGCGGGACGGTTGGCCACATGGGTCAATTCAAAGAAATCGAGCAGTTCCAATGCCCTGGAAAGGGCAGTGGTCTCATGATCGCGAAAGGCGCGCGTGTTGAACAAGCCACTGAAAAAATGACGGTCAAGACTGGCATGCTGGGCGACGAGAAGATTTTCCAGGACGGTCAATTCTTTGAAAAGGCGAACATTCTGAAAAGTCCTGGCGATGCCCGCCCGGCATACGAGATGCGGTCCACCCATTATTTTGTAGCCCATCTTGCGCCACAACCGCCGGGGATGGGTCCAATCGTTCCAGGAAAAGGGCTGTCCCAGCAACTCAAGGAGTTCGACCGCCGGTCGATTGGGACGATGAAACCGAAGTTGTCCGTGCTGCGCCTGGTAGAAACCGGTAATGCAGTTGAACGCGGTGGTTTTTCCCGCCCCATTGGGACCAATGAGGGCGGTGATGCTGCCCCATTCCACCGAAAAAGTAACCTCATTCAGAGCGAGGACGCCACCAAAACGCATGTTCAGATGATCAACTTCGAGGAGTATGGTCACCGGACATGCTCCCTGAACACAGGTCGAACGCTCCGAACCAACCCCCGCGGACGCCAGATCATCATGATCACCATGGCAAGTCCGAAGACAAGGACGCGATAATCGGAAAAATCGCGCAGCACTTCGGGAAGAATGGTGATGACGATGGCGGCAATGATGACTCCAGGGATGGATCCAAGCCCTCCCAGAACGACGATCGCCAGAATCAGGGCCGACTCGAAGAAAGTGAAGGACGTTGGATTGACGAATCCCTGGGAGGCGGCAAAAAAGACGCCACCGATACCACCGATCATCGCCCCGAGGGCGAAAGCGGACAGTTTGACGGTGACATGGTTGATCCCCAGGGAGCGGCAGGCGATTTCGTCTTCACGCAAGGCCTCCCAGGAACGTCCCAGGGGCATGTTCTTCAGTCGCGTGACCAGAAAGATGGTGGCGAGGACGACCATGAACAGGACCAGATAGATGAACACGATCCGATGATTGGCGGAATAGTCGATCCCCAGGAATTCATGGACGGGGATGCTTCCCTCTTTGGCGCGGCGGGTGAATTCCAGCCCCGGAAGGGTGGGACCCGGAACCCGGACCCCGTTGGGACCACCGGTGAAGGAGACCCAGTTGTTCAGGACCAGACGGATGATTTCGCCGAACCCCAGGGTGACGATTGCCAGATAGTCGCCGTGCATGCGCAGAACGGGGAACCCCAGAACCACCCCGAACCCGGCGGCCAACATTGCCCCGAGCGGCAGCGACGACCAGAATCCCAACCCCAGATATTCGTGTCCCAGGGCATAGCCATAAGCGCCAACCGCATAGAAGGCGACAAAGCCAAGATCGAGCATCCCCGCCAGACCGACGACAATGTTCAATCCCAGGGCCAGAAGAACGTAGATCAGGGCGAGAATGGCGACGGTCAACCAATATTTGTTGAGGAAAAACGGCAGCACCCCGCCAACAATCATTGGAAGGGCCATCAAGATGGCGCCCTTTGGCAAGGTCCGAGTGGATCGGCTTAGGGATGATTGATCGACCGCAAAATCAAAACCCTGGGGGCAATCCCCCAGACCCCTTTTTTCTTTCAATAATTTTCCAAAACTGTGCCACCAACGGACGGCAAGAATACCTGAGTGAAACAAAAAAGCGGCCAGTGCCAGGACAAGGGGAGGCTGCCAGTGGAAACTGAAAAAATAACCGTCCAGGACCACTCCGGAGATGGGAAGGGTCAGAATCCAAACGAGGAACCCCGTGGCCAGGGGGTGAAAGAGTTTGTTTCCCATCGCCTCACACCTTCGTGACCATGGGTTGGCCCAGGAGTCCGCTCGGACGAAAGATCAGCACCAGGACCAGGAGCGCAAAAGCAAAGACATCCTTGTAGTCGGTATTGACGAACCCCGAGAAGAACGATTCGGACAGCCCGAGGATCAATCCCCCGAGCATGGCCCCCGGAAGGGAACCGATGCCACCGAGGACAGCGGCGGTAAAGGCCTTGATGCCGGTGATGAATCCGATATGAAAATCGAAGGAGCCATAGTTGAGACTGACGAGAACCCCCGCCACCGCCGCCATGGCGGCGCCGATGACGAAGACGATGGAGATGATGCGATCGGTATCGATGCCAAGCAACGCGGCCATCGTCAGGTCCTGTTCGGTGGCGCGACAGGCACGACCCAGGGAGGTACGGTGCATGATGAAGGTCAATACCGCCATGCCGAGGAAAGCGACGACGATGATGAGTAATTGCACATGGGTGATCTGGACCGATCCCCCCGCCGAACCGATGGGAAGGATGAAGGATCCTTGCATCAGGCTGGGAATTCCCTGGGACCGGGCCCCCTGGGAAAGGCGAACATAATTTTGCAGCACCAGGGACAGACCGATGGCGGTGATCAGAGGCGCCAGACGGTTGGAACCGCGCAAAGGCCGATAGGCGATCCGTTCGGCGAACCAGCCATGGAGCGCCGTGACCAGAAGGGTGAAAAACAGCACGAAGACGAGGGTTGCCGGAATCGAAGTGATGCCGGCAAACTGGGCCAGGGCGAGAAAGATGGCGGTCAGATACGCCGACACCATGTAGATTTCACCATGGGCGAAGTTGATCATGCCGATGATGCCATAAACCATGGTATAGCCGATGGCGATGAGTCCATAGGTCGCCCCGAGGATCAAGCCATTGATCGCCTGTTGGGCAAGGATGGTGGCATCCATGATCAAAGCCAAGCCAACGCATCCGTGATCAGGGCACGACCTCGTCGTAGGTCCCCTTGTCATTCCATCGGTACATCACATAATCGGAAGTTTTCAGGTCCCCTTTGACATCCCAACCCTTGGGTCCCATGACGGTGGGAACCTCATGAGCATGAAGCCATTTGGCCATGGCCACCCCATCGGTCCCTCGGGTTGCCTCGATGGCGGCGGCGATGATTTGCAGGGTGGCGTAGGAGTAGAGGGTATACCCTTCCGGTTCGAATCCAGCCTTGCGCAAACGATCGACGACCTCCTGTCCTTCCTTGATTTTTCTTGGATCGCGGCCAAAGGTCATATGGACCCCATCGGCATAGGCAGGCCCCCCGGCGGCGATGACAAATTCCTCCGAAACGATCCCATCCCCCGAAACGAGCGGCGCCTTGAGCCCCTGTTCCTTCATCTGTCGCACCAGGGGACCCGCCTCGTTGTGCAATCCACCGAAATAGACCGCATCGGCATGGAGCGATTTGAATTTGGTGACCAGAGCGTTGAAATCCTTTTCCCCCCGGGTCAGCCCCTCGTACAGGATCTCCTTTTTACCCAACCGTTGCAGTTGCGCACGCATGGCATCGGCCAGTCCCTGACCGTAGGTGTCCTTGTCGTGGATCACGGCGATGGCCTGGGCCTTGAGTTTCTGGACGATAAAATCCGCAGCGGCAGACCCCTGTTGATCGTCGCGGCCACAGGTGCGAAACAATGTCGCGATCCCCCGTTCGGTCACCATGGGATTGGTCGAGGCGGGGGTGATGTGCAGGATCCCCGCTTCGGCATAGACCTCGGAGGCGGGGATCGTCGATGACGAACAGAAATGCCCGATCACCGCCTGGACCCCGTGCCGATCGACCAGTTGATTGGCCACTGCCAGGGCCTGTTTCGGCTCACAGGCATCGTCTCCCTTGAACAATTGTATTTTCTTTCCGACAATCCCGCCGGCGGCATTGATATCGTTGGCCGCCTGTTCCGCCCCGCGCCACAATTGCGCACCAAAGGCGGCATAGGCCCCGGTAAAGGGTCCCGCGACCCCGATGGCGATCGTCTCCTCCGCATAGGCCGAAGAGACCATCAAAACCATCAGAAAAAGAACCCAGCCGCCGTACACTTTTCCTTTCATCGAATTCTCCCCTGTCACGCATCGCGGTACCGCAACGTCATTTCATTTCGAAACTTGCACCATGTTTCCCCGAAGAAGACCGATGTACCATGAATCGGTTAATGAAGACCAGGAAATCATTTTGCCAGAAGTCTTCCAAGGTCTTTTTTTTATTATACCCATTTTCCAGGACAGCCATTGCGTTTCGTGGATGGACCCCTACCTTACCCATCATGGAATGAACAAGTTTTGGCGCGATTTCAGGAGACCGTCTCATGAAGGAAGAACGTCTGACGACCAAATCACGGGAAGGGATTCAACAGGCGATGGGACTTGCGGCGGGGTTGGGACATCAACACCTGGAGCCCGAGCATCTGTTACAGGCATTTTTGGACCAAAAGGACGGTCTGGTTCGCCCCATCCTGGAGAAGGGAGGCATGTCCATCGACCGTCTGTCGGGACAACTGGCGGGACTTTTGAAAAAATTTCCCAAGGTGGGTGGATCGGGGGTCAGCCAGGTTCTTTTTTCGCGGCGGATGCAGGGCATCTGGAACGATGCCCAATCCCTGGCAGATAAGATGCGGGACGAATATGTCTCCACGGAACATTTTCTTCTGGCGATGTCCCGTGACAACGAGGGCGAACTGGGACGAATCCTGAAAGCTGGAGGGCTTGACCATTCGGCCATCGAAAAAATCATCGAGCAGTTGCGCGCCGGGCGGAGGATTGTGTCGCAGGATCCCGAGTCGGGGTTCCAGGCGTTGGAAAAATACGCCCGTGACCTGACCGAACTGGCGCGGAAGGGAAAACTCGATCCGGTCATCGGACGCGATGAAGAAATCCGCCGCACGATTCAGGTGCTGTCACGTCGGACCAAGAACAATCCGGTCCTGATCGGCGAACCGGGCGTGGGCAAGACGGCGATCGTGGAGGGATTGGCGTTACGGGTCATCCGGGGAGATGTCCCCGATGCGCTGAAGGACATTCGGATTGCGGCCCTGGACATGGGGGCTTTGATCGCGGGGGCGAAATATCGTGGCGAGTTCGAGGAACGGTTGAAAGGGGTATTGCGGGAGGTTGGGGAATCGGACGGAAAGGTCATTTTGTTCATCGACGAAATGCATACCCTGGTCGGGGCGGGCCGGACCGATGGCGCCATGGATGCGTCCAACCTGTTGAAGCCGGCCCTGGCACGCGGCGATCTTCATTGCGTGGGGGCGACCACCCTGGACGAATATCGCAAACATGTCGAAAAGGATCCCGCTCTGGAACGTCGTTTCCAGCCGGTAATGATTGGTGAACCCGGAGTGGAAGACACCATATCGATTCTGCGTGGCATCAAGGAGAAATACGAATTGCATCATGGAGTCCGCATCACCGATGGGGCGATCGTGGCGGCGGCCACCCTGTCGGACCGTTACATTTCCGACCGTTTTCTTCCCGACAAGGCGATCGATCTGATCGACGAGGCGGCGGCGGGAATCCGCATGGAGATGACCTCCAAGCCCCAGGAAATCGATGAAATCGACCGCAAGGTGTTGCAACTTGAAATCGAGCGCATGGCGCTGTCCAAGGAAGAGGATCCCGGCGCCCGGGAACGTCACGCCAAGGTTGAACGGGAACTGGCCAACCTCAAAGAACGCTCGGTGGCATTGACGGCCCGATGGCAGCGGGAAAAGAGCGCCATCGACCATTTACGGTCCATTCAGGAACAATTGGAACAGGCGCGCATCGAGCTGGACGGAGCGGAGCGCCGTGGTGACCTTGCCCAGGCCGGAGAACTCAAATATGGCCGCATCCCCGAGTTGGAACGACGCCTGGGCCAGGAACGACCGGGTAACGGACCATCCGCCGAATCCCATCCCCGATTGTTGCGGGAACAGGTCGGGGAGGAAGATGTCGCCCTGATCGTGGCGCGATGGACCGGGATTCCTGTATCGCGGATGCTGGAGGGAGAGCGGGCCAAACTCATGGACATGGAACGGCGCCTGGGCCAGAGGGTGGTCGGGCAACGCTCGGCCCTGACGGCGGTATCACGGGCGGTGCGGCGTTCCCGCGCCGGTCTGGGCGACCCCAACCGGCCCATCGGCGCCTTCATGTTTCTTGGACCGACCGGGGTCGGCAAGACGGAACTGGCCAAAGCCCTGGCGGAATTTCTTTTCGACGACGAAAATGCCCTCGTCCGCCTGGACATGTCGGAATACATGGAAAAACATGCCGTGGCCCGCCTGGTCGGCGCCCCTCCGGGATATGTCGGCTACGATGAAGGGGGGCAACTGACCGAGGCGGTCCGCCGCAAACCCTATTGCGTCGTCCTCCTGGATGAAATCGAAAAAGCCCATGCTGACGTGTTCAACATTCTGCTCCAGGTCATGGACGATGGCCGTCTGACCGATGGCCAGGGACGGACGGTCAGTTTCAAGAATTCGGTCGTGATCATGACCTCGAACCTGGGCTCCGATCTCCTGGGCCAATTGATGGGGGCCGGAGAAGGGGAAGAAAACCGCAAAGCCCTGGAGGGATTGCTCAAACGTCAATTTCGCCCTGAATTCATCAACCGGCTCGACGAGGTCATCCATTTTCATCCGCTGCAACGCAGCGACCTGGGAGAAATCGTCACCGTTCAATTGCAACGGCTGACAACGCTTCTTTCCAGTCGCAACATCACCCTGGAATTGGACAATGCGGCGCGAGATCACTTGGCGATGACGGGATACGACCCTGAATTCGGCGCCCGTCCTCTGAAACGGATCATCCAACGCCTGCTCCAGGATCGTTTGGCCGAGGCGCTGTTGTCGGGGCAGCTGCGCGAAGGAGACCAGGTTCGCATGAAACTTGTCGGGGAGGAACTCCTCATGACGACCGATCGATGACACGCAACGACAGTCCGGGGAAAATCATTTTCCCCGATTCATGGTTTGCATGTTTCAGTCTTCCAGGACCGTTTCTCTGGACTCCGGAGTGCCTTTGCGGGACAATCCGTCCAGGATCCCCGAAACAAAATGACGGCAATGGCGCCGATGAAGACCGCTTGGCATGCCCTGATCGGCGAAACCCTGAGAACTCTGCTGCAACCGGTCGGCATCGACATTCTTTTGGAAGTTCCGGTGGTCGTGGACGCTCCCAAGGCGGACCT
>JADGCV010000069.1 GCA_015228815.1 Magnetococcales bacterium
TCTTGGCCCATTTCGAGGCCGTTGGGAACGGGGCGGACCATACCATTAGACCCCTTTTTTCTTTCAATAATTGAACCAAGAGGGTACCTGGGCAGTTACCTTTCCAGAGAGGGATCTGAATAGTTACTCAAGGGGGGGATGAGCGGTATGTACGTCTCAGCTGTAAACCAAGCACACCACCCAATATAATGAGAAAGTCGAAAGGAACTCTAAGATCGGTCATTTGTTGTCCGAGAACACCAGAACCAAAATTGATCAAGATCACCGGGATCAACATGGTCAGTAACAACCTGACCTCAATGGAACGTATTTTAAAGATGAGAAGGAAGGAGGCGAGCAGGAAGAAGAGCATGGGGGGAACGATATTTGTCAGAAAGCTGATAATCACGAATGAAACATGATAGTTGCCATCTTTTTTGAACTTGGCGACTGTTTTATTGATTTCCGCTCTGATGGGGTCTTCTTCATCCGGTATCTTTACGGTTTTTCTGAAGTTTTTATCAATCATGATGTCCGTGAGATGCGACTTGTCCCGTTCAGGATAATCGACTTTTGTCGCGTTTTGGCGCGAAGGATTGACTTCCTTGTCTTGTGACCGATCCTTCGTGGGGGGAGATGGGGGCCAAAGCGTTGGGTTGGTGCCATACATATTCCAGGTCATGGTAAACAAGGACTTGATGAATCTCCAAGGTTGGGCCTGGATGGATTCATGAACAGCATCAATGAGTACGCCGGGATATTCATGGTTCAGAAATACAAGATCGGTATACTGTTGCATATTCTTTAGAGTGTTATTATTGAATGCGTCCAAAGTGATATTCTTCTGCACATAAGCATCCTTTGAAAGCACGTTTTCTTGTAAGAGTGTCAGCAGTCTTTTATTTTTTGGTCCATAACTATCAGACAATCCTGGGGCATAAAAGAGGACATGCACCGTTGGAAACTGCACTCCCAGGGAGCTGGAAAGTTTGAATACGTTGAAAGTGATGTAATTGTAAACAAGAAGGGCGAACAGACCAACCATGAATCCAATACCAATCATTGCAGAACGCATCCAATTTTGTTTGGAGATGCCAAAACAGACCAGAGGAAAAGCGGCGGTCATGATAAAAATGATTGGTGTTTGTCGTATCAGCATGAGTGATGCCGTGAGTAAACCAAGAAAAAAGAGCGTTCTGTAGCTCCTGGTTTTAAAAAAATGAACAATGGTTGCACTCCAAATGGAAAGCGCGAGGCTCAATAATGGAGCGTAACCCAATTTATGAAATAGATCCATGATGCTGAAATGAAACAGCAGGATGATTATGACAATTTGCGCTACCAAAACACCGAATAATCTTGCTGTATAGTAAACGGTGAGCAGATGGGTAAGGTACATGACCAGGAAAGAAAATTCTATCCATGGCAAGGACAATTGACTGATCCATCCCAACATGTAACTGGCGCCCGGGGATCGGGCAAATGTGTCGAATGTCAAATAACCATGATAATGTTCAAGATAGTTGACATAGACCCGTCCAGGCGCCATCGGCCACGCCAACGAATAAAATAAAAACAACAATATTGCGGCAGAGACAATAATAAGCAAAAAAAATCGTTCCTGGCGCAATGTGGCAGCGGTATGCGATTCAAGCGGGTTGTGCATTGTCATGAGTGTTTTTTCTTTCGCAAATGTGCCGATTCAGCGTGAATGGGTCCCACGACAGTTTGCCCGTCCAGCTTTCCAGTGTGTCAGGATACAGAATAATTCATAAAAGATCCATTGCCAAATCCTCCGTCATTGCGTCTCCCGTGGGCAGTTCGACCAGGACCTTCGTTCCCCGATCGGGTTCCGACTCGAAGCCGAGGCGACCACGATGGTTTTTGACGATGGTATGGGTGATGGAGAGTCCCAGACCCATGCCGCCGCTTTTTCCCTTGGTCGTGAAGAAGGGGGTGGTGATCCGTTCGAGGAGGGGTTTGGGAATGCCGATCCCCTGATCGGTGACGATGATCTGGACGATGCCCCGGTCGGGGTGTGGCCGGACCGTGACCGTGACTGAGCATTCGGGATTGGGAAGGGATTGCAGGGCGTTCTGGATCAGATTGATGAACACCTGTTCCAGTTGCAGGGAATTGCCGCGGACGGTGATCGGGGGCATGTCCAGATTCAGGGAAAAATGTTGGGTATGTTTGCCGATCTGGGCGTGGAGGATCGATACCGCGGAGCGGATAATCTCAAGAATGTCCACATCTTCTTCTATTTTACCCTCATCCTGGCGCCCCAGATGTTTGAGGACATCGACGGTCCGTTTGATCCGGTCCACGTTGCGTCCGATGCCATCGATCAGACGCGGGATCGTGGTCATGACCTCGGCCAGGGGCATGCCGCCCAATTCAAATTCGCCGCACTGCTGCTGGTAATCGTCGAGGACCGGTCCCATCTCGCGCCAGAAATTGCCCAGGGACGAGGCGGAAAAGCCGATCGCATTGTTGGGATTGTTGATTTCATGCGCCACACTGGCCGCAAGGATCCCCAGCGTGGCGAGGCGGGCGTTGCGGATCGCCTGGACCTGAAGGGTCCGTTTTTCGGTGATGTCGGTGAATACCATCATGACCGAATGGGGCAGGTTTCCACGCGACAGGGGGGCCATGCGGATTTCCCACCATGAATCATTGTCGCAGACGACCTGAAGGGACGAGGCGGTATTGGTGCTGATGACCCGGCGCAGACAACGCTGACACTGGCGAAACACCTCGACGGGGAGGGCATTCTTCAAGGTTTGCCCCAAAACCATGTTGGGAAACATTTCCGGGCGCTGACGATTCAAAAATTGCACCTCCTGATGACGATCGATCGTCAGGATCAGGTCGGGGGAGTTGTCGAACAGGGCGCGCAGTTTTTCCTCGACATTCTTGCGTTCGATGATTTCCCCTCGCAGGGCGATGTTGGCCTTTTCCAGCGCCTGGGTTCGTTCCAGGACCCGATGTTCGAGGGCCTCGTTCAGTCCGCGCAGGCGGGCCTCGATTCTTTTGTATTCGGTGATGTCTTGAATGAATCCTTCCATCCGCAACGGTACCCCCTGGGCATCACGGATGATTTCTCCCAGAAGATGCACATAACGGACAACGCCATCGGGACGGACGACGCGGTACTCGGTGGAGTAGTTGGCCGTGGGATCGGCCAGTGCCCGACTCATGGCCGTGCGCTCCAACTGCCGGTCGTCCGGATGGACCGCAAGGAGGAAGGCTTCATAGGTGGCGTGGAATTCCTGAGGCTTCAAACTGAAAATACGGTACGTTTCGTCGGACCAGGTGATGATGTTGGCCGGTATGTCCCAATCCCAACTGCCCAGATGGGCCAGTTCCTGCGCCCGTGCCAATCCGCGTTGACTTTTCTTCAAGGCTTCCTCGGCCTGTTTCAGGTTGGTGATGTCGAAAAGAAAGGTGACAAAATAGTCAACCTTGCCATCATCACCGCGGACACAGCGCAGGGAGGTCAGGGCATGAAAGGTTTGCCCATCCTTGCGAATGAACCGTTTTTCCCGAGTGTAACCGGCGATTTCGCCGTGGAGGGCGCGACGAAATTCGGAAAGTTCTTCCTCCAGATCGTCGGGATGGGTCAGATTGACCCAGTTGGTGCGCCGCAGTTCCTCGGGGCTGTAGCCGAGTATTTCGCACAGGCGGTTGTTGAAGCGCAACCATCCTGTCTCCAGAGAGGTATCGGCGATGCCGACGAGTCCGACATCGTAATATTTCCGGAACCGTTCGCGGGTCGAAATGATTTCGCGCATCAAAATGACCCGTTCGTTCCAGAACAGAATGATCAGGAAAAACGAGGAAAACAACACCCCACCCGTGATGATCCCCGCTCCTGGCCACAGGGTCGCGCGAAATGTTTCCGGATCGCCCTGAACGGTGGTGGTCCGGATGTGCGGACGATTCCGTTCTTCCGTTTCACGAACTTGAACATAAATGGCGATACAGGTCGCGATGATGGTGATCAGGACCACCGCCGCCAGCAACAACAGGATGGGAAGGCGGTTTCTGGCGTGTTCCAACCCGTCCGGGGACGGGGAAGAGGAAGGATCGTAATTGTTGGACATCCGCGACGATGCAATGGGTTGGATCGTGGGGGGGATTTCCCCCCACGATGGAACGGATGGATCACGGTTTCCGCGGGACAACGACGGTGTGATCGAACTCCAGGACGACGGCGGGATGATATTTCCCTTCCGCGTCCTTGTAGGGAAATTCGTTGCAGGACTGATCCTTGGCGGCAATCATGCGGATGCGCAGGGCGCCGAAATCGCGCCGACCGGGAAGTTCATCCTTGCTCAGGACTTCGCTCCAGGAATAGACCGTGTCGCCGGCAAAGATTGGCGCGACATGGCGGCCACCATTGATCGCCACCAGTTTGAAAGCGTTGGCCAGGCCATTGAAGGCAAAGGAGCGCGCCAGACTGATGACGTGGCCGCCATAGACGATCCGCTTGCCGAATCGGCCCGCCTTTTCGGTGTGCTGGTTAAAATGGACCTTGGCGGTGTTCTGATAGAGGCGGGTCGCGGTCATGTGATCCGCCTCCTCGACCGTCATGGCATCGACATGATCGATTTTTTCACCTTTTTCGTAGTCTTCCCAGTAGAATGGCGAGCCTGAAAGGTGGGTATCGTATTTGGCGAAATTCAGTCCGGAAGGGACCACGAGATCATTGATGGCCACTGCCTTGGGAAGGTCGGGGACGACGGCATTCGGGGCGGGGGCGTTGAAATCCTTCTTGCGCACCATGACCCAGCGGCAATATTCCAGAACCATTTCGCCGCGCTGGTTGGTGCCGACCGATTTGACATAGACCGTCCCCGTCTTGTGATCCGAGTTTTCCTTGACCCCGATCACCTCGGACACGGTACGGATGGTGTCTCCCGGATAGGCCGGGGCATGGAAACGGCCCGCGGCATATCCCAGGTTGGCGATGGCGTTCAGGGAGACGTCGGGAACGGTCTTGCCAAAGACCATGTGGAACAGAAGCATGTCGTCCACCGGGGCCCGGGGCAGGCCGATCGCCTGGGCCAGGGCATCGGAGGACTGGACCCCGAACCGGTTGCCATAGAGGGCGGTATAGAGGGAAACATCTCCCTGGGTGATGGTCCTGGGGGTGGCATGATTGATGATCATCCCCAGGTGAAAGTCTTCGAAAAAGTTGCCTGGATTGGTCTTGTTGCTCATGATGTCTATTCTCCTTCACCGGCGTTCGTGGCCGGAATGATGCCGGTTGCCTGCGAAAGAACGGTCAGGGTTTCGGGTGGCTGGTGGTCAGGAACGCCTTGGCTTCGTCCTTGCGTTCGAACACGTGGGGGGCGATGTTGCGTTCCGAAAGGGCCTGATCCAGTTTCATCCGCATGAAGGCGGAGGTGGCATAGCGGGTGATGGTGGTATAGTGATGTTCCAGCATGTACCGGTCCATCTCGGCATAATCGTCGTAGATGTTTTCGTTGATGCGGAAGGAGTCGTAGTTGATGAACACCCCGACCCGCTTGCCGATGGCAGTGCAATGTTTGACCAGAAGTTCCCGCAACGAGGCGACATCCTCGCTGACGCGCATGTAGAGGCCTTCAAGGTTGATGAACAGAATGTTGCGCACTGCGTCGTAGCTGATCCGTTCGGGAAGATCAAGGTTGAGCAGGTTGGCTTCAAGGTTCATGACCTGTTCGCGGAAGATCCGCGAATCCATGGTGACGGGATCACGGACGATCGGTTGAAAATCCATGTGGGCGAGAATATCGCGTTCGATGTCGATTCCCGGAGCCACCTCGGTCAGGACGAGTCCGCGGCGGCCACGGCGGAAGACGCAACGTTCGGTGACGAAATAGACCGGTTGTTTGCGTTCGACCGCATAATCGCCGCTGAAGGTGACCTGCTTGACCGATTTGACAAATTTGCGTGCCTTTCCTTCCTTGACGATCCTGAGTTGACCGTTTTCCACCGCGATTTCAAGGCCGCCGGCGGTAAAGGTCCCGGTGAAGATCATCGACCGGGCATTCTGGCTGATATTGATGAAACCGCCGCAGCCGATGACGCGGTCGCCGAAGCGGGAAACGTTGACGTTGCCCCGTTCGTCCACCTCCGCCATCCCCAGACAGGCCATGTCCAGACCGCCGCCGTCGTAGAAATCGAACATCTGGTTCTGGTCGAGCACCGCATCGACATTGACACCCGCTCCGAAACTCGATCCGCTGGAGAGGACACCGCCCACGGTCCCCGCCTCCGAGGTCATGGTGATGTATTTGGTGATTTTTTCTTCATTGGCGACCTGGGCCACCCCTTCCGGAACACCGACCCCCAGATTGACGATGCCGTTGGGTGGGAGTTCGAACGCGGCGCGACGGGCCATGATCTTGCGTTCGTCGAGTGGCATGGGGGGGAGCGAATCGAGGGGAACCCGGATTTTTCCGGCCAGGGCCGGATTATAGATGGTTCCGCAGTTCATCATGTGGTTTTCGGGTTTGTCGGCGACGACGATACAGTCCACGAGAATTCCCGGAACCCGGACCTCGCGCGATTTGAGGGAGCCCATTTCGGCGATCCGCTCGACCTGGGCGATGACGATGCCGTTGCTGTTCTTTGCCGCCATCGCCTGGGCCAGGTTGTCCTGAAAGAGCGCTTCCTTTTCCATGGTGATGTTGCCCATGGGGTCGGCGGTCGTACCCCGGATCAGGGCGACATCCACCGAGCCGACCTTGTAGAACAACCATTCCTCGCCGTCGATTTCGACCAGTTTGACGATGTCCTTGGTCGTGATGTCGTTGACCCGTCCTCCCTCCAGCCGCGGATCGACGAAGGTATGCAGACCGATTTTCGAAAAGAACCCCGGTTTCCCGGAGGCCCGGGTCCGGTACAGCTGGCAGATGACGCCCTGGGGAAGGTTGTAGGCGTAAATCTTGTTTTCCTTGGCCAGTTTGACAATATTGGGGACGCGGCCAAAGTTGCCCGAGACGAACCGGCGCAGCAAACCTTCGTGGCCCAGGCGGTTGGTGCCGCGGGTTTTTCCATCCGACTGCCCGGCGGCGCCGATGAGGGTCAGGTTTCTTGGCGATCCGGTTTCCAGGAAGCGCCGTTCCAGGGCCTCGAGCAGGGTATCGGGATAGCCGGTTTGGACAAACCCGTTGCAGCAGATCGTGTCCTGATCCTTGATCAGGGCCACGGCTTCATCAGCGGTAACAATCTTGCTTTGCATTGTTTGATACTCCAGTTGGATGTACCGATGTCTGCCTCAGGCCAGTTGTGCCGATGCGCTCATGGTGGTTTTTCCGTGGGGTCCGTGGGCCTCCAGTTCCACCGTATCGCCTTTGGGGCGACCGATCAGGCGAAAGGGGTGCAGGTCGAACAGGGGGGCCCGCCCCTGGAAACTGAACCCGGCAATCGCCCTGCCGCTTTTCGCCCGGGCCATTTCCAACAGCATCAACGCCGTCAGCGGGCCATGGACGACAAGTCCGGGATAGCCTTCCTCCTTCATCGCGTAGGGACGGTCATAGTGGATGCGATGGGCGTTGAAGGTCAGGGCGGAAAACCGGAACAACAATACCGTGTTGGGGGTGACATCCTTGACCCAGGCCTCCAGGCCGGGGTCGGGATGGGCCGCAAGCGGGACCGGGGCCGGGGTCGGCGGGCCATCCTCCTTGTAGACGATGTCCTGTTCCTCTTCGACGCACAACTCGTTGTTTTGCCGGATCCGATAGCGGGCGGTCACGAACACCAGGTTGCCGCTCTTGCCCGATTTTTCCGAAACGTTGAGAATCTCCCCTTCGCGGACGGCGGGTTGGCCGATGATCAGGGGGTGAAGAAATTTCATCCGCGCCCCGGCAAACATGCGCCGGGGCAGGGTCACCGGCGGAAAAAAACCGCCCCTCTTGGGATGGCCGTCATGATCGATGCGCGACATCGGCGCCTTGGGGAGAAAATGAAACCAGTGCCAGAGGGCAGGCAGGGGATCGCCCTGGGCGAACCGTTCCCCTTCCATGTCGAGCATGGCCGCGACACACTCGGCCACCACTCCCGAGATCACCTCCTCGCGAACTTCCTGGGAGCCGATCCAGTCGGTCAAGGGTTTGTTTTGTTCACTCATCATGAAATCTCCACGGGTCCGGCGACGATGCCACCATCGCGCAAGCTTTTGATTTCATCCGCCGAAAGGCCAAGATCCTTCATGAGGATTTCGTCGGTGTGTTGTCCCAGGATCGGGGCTGGTTTCGGCGGTTCACGGGTGAAAGCGCCAAAGTCGATGGGGGCGCCGGGAACCAGATAGGATCCGATGCCTGGCTGATCGACCATGGAGAAGAGGGGATTTTTTGTCGATACCCGGGGATCCTCTTCGACCATTTGCCGGAAGGTGCGGTACGGGCCCCAGCAGACGCCGGTCTTGTCGAAGGTGGTTTCGATTTCCTTCAGGGTCCGTTCCCGGCACCAGGCGCGGATGGGGACGGAAATTTCATCGCTGGCGAGGAAGCGGTCCCCTTCCTTTTTGAAGTTTTTCCCCAAACGGGTTTCAATTTCCTTGAAGGCGTCGGTCAGACCGGTCACCTTGCCCAGTTCGGTCCACATCCGGTCGGTCACGACCACGATGTAGATCCGGCGTCCGTCTTTGGTTTCGTAATCGCTGCCGTAGGCGCCATACAGATAGTTGCCGTAACCTTTGCGATCCTCCTTGTTGATCTGGACCTCCGAGACATATCCCAGGTTGGCGGTCATGGCGAAGGCGATGTCGGAGAGGGCGATCTTGACGAACTGTCCTTCCCCGGTCAGACGGCGATGGCGCTCCGCGGCCAGGACCGCCAGGGCCAGGTTGATGCCGGCGATGGCATCCCACGCCGGGAGGACATGGTTGATCGGCTTGGGGTTGGGGTCGTCCTTGCGGATTCCGGTGACGTAGGGAAAGCCGCAGGCGCAGTTGATGGTGTAATCGACCGCCGAGGTCCCGTCGGAACTGCCGATCAGGTTGACCATGATCAGGTCCGGGCGATGTTTTTTCAGGCTTTCGTAGCTCATCCACCCTTTGCTGGCGGGAAAGTTGGTGAGAAAAATCCCCTTGCCCTCACCTGGTTCGGTGATCAGCCGGGTGAGGAGTTCCTGTGCCCTTGGTTTGGATGAATCGATGGCCAGGGACCGTTTGCCCTTGTTCAGGCCGGCCCAGTAGAGGCTTTTGCCTTCGGTGGTGATGGGCCAGCGGCGGGAATCCATGCCGCCGGTGAGGGGGTCGAAACGGATGACATCCGCCCCCATCTGGCTTAGGGTCATGCCGCCCAGAGGGGCGGCGACAAAGGCTGATGCTTCGATAATACGCAATCCTTGTAATACCTTGAACATGGTTCGCTCCTTCACGGACCCGTGAAATCAGAAGCCGTAGGCGGCAGCCCGTTGCGGATCCTTGGTGGCGACCAGACGGGCCAGGTCTACGATCACCTTGGCCTGTTTCCAGGTGGCGTCGTCCTGCATTTTGCCATCGATCATCACCGCGCCCGAGCCGTCCGGCATTGCGTCGAGGATTTTTTTGGCAAAGAGGACTTCCTTGACATCGGGGCTGAAGACCCGTTTGGCAATGTCGATCTGGGTCGGATGGAGGGTCCATGCGCCGGCGCAACCCTGGAGGAAGGCGTTGCGGAATTGGGCTTCGCAGGCGGCCTCATCCTTGAAATCGCCGAACGGTCCGTAGAAGGCGCGCAGGCCGTTGGTGAGGCAGGCATCGACCATGCGGGCCACGGTATAATGCCAGAGATCCTGCTGGAAAAAGGCCCGGGCGGAACCATCGGCGTTGGGGTCGGCCAGGACGCCATAGAAGGGGTGACCACCACCGACTCGGGTCGTTTTCATGCCGCGGGAGGCGGCGAGGTCGGCGGGACCGAGGCTCATGCCATGCATTCTCGGGCTGGCCTGGGCGATGTCGTTGACATTCTTGACCCCCTGGGCCGTTTCCAGGATGGCGTGGATCTGGATCTGTTTCTGGACCTTGTGCTTGGCCTCCAGCAGGGCCAACAGCTGATCGACGAAGTGGATGTCCCAGGCCCCTTCGACCTTGGGGATCATCACCACGTCCAGCTTGTTGCCGACGGCGCCGATGATTTCGGTCATGTCGTCGAGAAACCATGGGCTGTTCAGGGCATTGACCCGGGTCCACAGGCCGGTGCCGACCTGTTTGAAATCGACCGCCTGGGCCACCTCGATGAATCCCTTGCGCGCCGCTTCCTTGGCCTCGATGGGGATGGCATCTTCAAGGTTGCCGAGCAACACGTCCACATTCTTGGCCATTTCGCCCGCCTTGGCCCGCATTTTTTCATTGTGCGGTGGCAGAAAATGGATGGTCCGTTCGAGGGTGACGGGCAGTTCACGCATGGGCATGGGGGCGCCGATGGCGAGGGGCTTGTAAAAGGCGGATGGAGTTTTCATGGATACGCGCTTCCTTGGGTTTGTTTTTTAATGGTGATGAATCGTTGCGTTTGGTTTTCGACACATTCGCGGTGATCCCGGGGCGGGACGGTTCATGGGGAGTTTTTGGCCGCGGCCAGTTCCGCCTTTTGCACGACCGCTTCGGCTTGGCGGATGGAGGCGATGTCGATCATCTTGCCATCGAGGCTGACGGCGCCGGCCCCCTGTTTTTCCGCCTCGATCATCGCGTCGAGGATGCGCCGGGCCTGTTCGACCTCTTTGGCGGAGGGTTTGAACAGTTCGTTGGCCATGTCCACCTGGCTGGGATGGATGACCATCTTTCCTTCGAAGCCCAGGGTTTTGGCCCGTTTGGCGCTGGCCATCCAGCCGTCGGGGTCCTTGATGTCGGCGAAGGGGCCATCGATGGGGCGCAGGCCGTTGGCCCGGGCGGCGGCGACAATGCGTGCGTGGGGATAGTGCCACATGTCCTGCCAGTGGCGTGGACGGACCCCCTGGGAATCGGCGTCGGCGAGGATGTGGTAATCGGGGTTGGGACCGCCGATCATGGTGATCTGCATCCCGGTGGCGGCGGCATAGTCGGCGGAACCGAACAGGATGGTCTCGTTCCGCGGCGAGGCGGCGGCGATGGCGTCGATGTTTTGCATCCCCAGGGGGGTTTCGATGAGCATTTCGATGCCGATCCGTTTCTTGATCCCCTTGGCCCGCTCGATCTGGGTCAGGAGCATGTCCACGGCATAGATGTCGGCGGCGCATCCCACCTTGGGGACGAGGATCAGGTCTAGTTTGTTCCCGGCCTGTTCGACCAGATCGACCACATCGCGATACATGTAGTGGGTGTCCAGGCCGTTGATCCGCACCGACAGGCTTTTGCCGGCAAAATCAAGGTCGTTGAGCGCCGCGATGACATCCTTGCGCGCCTGCTCCTTGTGGTCCGGGGGCACGGAATCCTCCAGGTCGAAAAAAATGACATCCGCCGCGCTGGTCGCCGCCTTTTCGATGAACCGAGGTTTGGATCCGGGGACCGCCAGCGTGCTGCGGTTCAGTCTCTGTCGGCGCTGGGGTATGGTTGTAAAACTCATCAGCCTCTCTCCTCCATCCGGGTTGCCGCTGTTTTTGTTTTCTATTTCTATCCCCTTATAGAACACAAATCGAGCCAGTTTTGACATTAATGATGATTTGCCGCAATCATAACCATTTGCACGAAAATGCCCGCAAACCCCATCCCTCGGCAAGGGGTGTCGTCTCTTGTTACAGCAATACGGAAAATATGTGTTCATTTTTTAATAGGTATTTATTTTCATTATTTAATTTAATAATTCCAGATGCTGTCGCATGGTAAAAAACGCGACACCCCTTTCCTGTTTGGGCATGGACGGGGCCAGGGTTACAGGCTGGAGTAGGTTTCCACCGGGATTTGGATGGTTTTCATGGGTTTCTTGCCGCTGTTCTGGATGGCCTGGAAATCGGCCTCGATGCGTTTGAGAACATCGGCCTCAAAATAATGTTCGCCGCAGAAAACGCACTCCAGGCAGGGAACGTCCGTCACCATCATGAACCGTTCGCCAAGCCGGTACAGGTATTCCACCTGCTTGGCGGTCATGATGCGGTGACCGCAGAAGGGACATGTTTCGGCCATGTCAATCACCCCTTTCGAAAGGTGTTTTGAACTTCGGCGGGGTGGGAATGTAGACGGTACAGCATAATCCATGCAATTCATGTACGTGGATGACAACAGGATGTTAACCCGTCTTTCGCGATTCGACTCCCGACATAGAAAGATTTCTGGGTAACCGGACAAAAAAAGCAAAGCGTATCAACTGTTCATCCTTCCAAAAAGTCTTCAATTGTTTTGTGGTGCCGACCTACCTGTTTGACCCGGATAAGGTTTTCCGGAAA
>JADGCV010000070.1 GCA_015228815.1 Magnetococcales bacterium
GGAAAGGACCTCCCCGATTTCCCTGGGCAGACGTTCCCGCAGCAAAGTGCCCGCCGTCTCCGGGTTGGAGAGCAACGCTTTCAGGAACCGATCATGGGGGTGAACAATTTCAGCCACCGTCAATCCTCCGGGGAAATGTTCATGACAGGGTTTTTCAAAATTGTGTCCGGTGGTTGGGTCGCGAATTGCAGCAATACATCCAGCAATACTTTTTTTCGCACCGGCTTTGAAAGATACATGGTGCAACCCGCCTCCAGGCTGCGCTCCCGTTCTCCCTCCATGGCATGGGCCGAAAGGGCGATGATCGGCATGGCGGAAAGACCCTGCTCCCGTTCCCATTGGCGAATCATCCGGGTCGCGCTGTAGCCGTCCAGAACGGGCATTTGCACGTCCATGATCACCAGGTCGAACCTATTGTTCTCGACCTGGGCCACCGCATCCCTTCCATTGTTGGCGATCACCAGCCGATAGGGGGTGTGCGCCAGAAAGGCCTCGAACATCATGCAGTTTTCTTCGGTATCCTCTGCCAACAGGATTCGCAGTGGCCGGATCGCCGTGGAAGATCCCATCCCCGGAGGGGGTGTCTCCAGGGATGGGGTGACCAGGGCCGTGCGAACAGGCAGGGTGAATTGGAACACGCTGCCAACCCCGGGGCGACTTTCGACGTTGATTTCTCCCCCCATCAGCCGGACCAGCTTGCGGGAAATCGCCAGTCCCAGTCCCGTGCCACCATAACGTCGTGTGATGCCCGCGTCGGCCTGGGTGAAATGCTCGAAAATATGTTCGAGCTGGTCTTTGGCAATGCCGATGCCGGTGTCGGCAATGCGAAAAAGGAGGGTATCGGCGGTTCGGGAATCACGGGCCAGGAGAAGATCGATGCGTCCCTCATGGGTAAACTTGATGGCATTGCCCACCAGATTGATCAAAACCTGTCGCACGCGGCCATCGTCACCCAAGACTGCCTCGGGAATGCCCAGATCGATCTCCACTCCGAGGACCAGGCCTTTTTTGGCTGCCGACATTTGCATCAATTGTGCCGTTTCTTCCACCACCTGGCGCGGTGAAAAGGGTTCCTGGGCCAGAAGAATGTTGCCCGCCTCGATGCGGGAAAAATCGAGAATGTCATTGATGACACCGAGGAGCGACTTGCCCGAGGAATGCATCGTCTGGGCATATTGACGCTGTTCCTGATTCAGTGGCGTTTCCAGCAACAGTTCCGACATTCCCAGGACCACGTTCATCGGCGTCCTGATTTCATGGCTCATGGAGGCCAGAAAGCGGCTTTTTTCGCTATTGGCCTTGTCCGCGGCGATGATGGCCTGTTGCAACCGTTCATCCAACTGTTTGCGTTCGATGATCCCCGCCAGGGTATTGGCCACGGTATTGAGCAGTTCTTCCTCCTCGGGATCGCGGACATGATCCTTGGGCATGTAGACGTTCAACACCCCGAGAAACCGTTGCCGCGCCACGATCGGAACGCAATAGTGACTGTGGGGCAACATTCCTTCGCAGCGAATCGTATGTCGTTCATCGCGGGAATCGGCGAAGATCATGGTGTTGGTGGACATCGCCAGACCACACAGGCACTGTTTTTCGACGACCCGGGCACAGGTTTGGATCAGGGGGGAGAGAATGCCCCTTTGCGACTTCAGGACCAATTGCCGCTGCTCTTCATCGTAGAGAAAAATGACCCCCTTTTTCAGCGTCGCAAGCCAGCTCGCCGTCAACACCAGATCCAGGGCAACCTGTAATTGTTCGTCCAGGGAATGCGGCGAGGTTACCGACTGCAACAATGCGTTGATGAGAATCTGGTTTTGCAACAGGCGTTGGGTCCGTTGTTCCGATTGCTTGCGCAAGGTGATGTCCCGGGCGACCGCCGAGAAAAACCGTTTGCCGTTGGCCATCCAGGAAGAAAGAGACAGCTCCAACGGAAATTCCGTCCCATCCTTGCGTCGGGCGGTCAACTCCAGCAATTGTCCCGCCAGCTTCATCTCTCCGGTATCGCGCACCCGGGCCAGGGCGCGTGCATGGGCCTCATGATCGCGTTCGGGGATCAACAATGTCAGGGGACGACCCAGAACTTCCTCTTCGCGATAGTCGAAGATGACGCTTGCCCCACGGTTCCAAAACGTGAAACATCCCTCCTCGTTGGCCGAGAGGATGGCGTCGCTCGCCGAATCGGCGATGAAACGAAACTGGCGTTCACTTTCCACCAGGGCCGCTTCGATGTTCTTTTTTCCCTGGATCAGCCGCTGCCTTTCCAACACCCGTTCGATGGTGCCGCGCAACAATTCCGGATAGTTGTTTCCCGACTCCTTGACCACATAATCGCTGGCCCCCCTTTGCATCGCCTCGATGGCGATTTCAAGAGAACCAAATCCCGAAACCATGATTGCGGGCGGCGATTGCGGGTTTTCCATCAGCCTGGCCAGGACCCCGAGACCATCGATATGCGGCATTTTGTAGTCGAGGACCACGATATCGAAAAAGGACTCCCGCAATCGTTCGAGTCCGGACATTCCGTCCGGGGCAGTGACCACCTCGAAACCGGATCGGGTCAAGCGGCGTTCCACCAAATAGGCGAGCGCGGCATCATCCTCCATGTAGAGGATGCGTGGTCTGTGTCTGTCGGGTGAAACCGTGATCATGGACAGCATGGATAGGACATGATGTTGATCATGATCCCCATTCCCTGGATGGCCTTGGCAAAGGAGGCGGGTTCGACCGGTTTGTTGACAAAATTGTTGCATCCCAATTCATAACAAAGCTGCACCTCGCGCGGATCGTTGGTGGTCGTCAGAATGATGATCGGAACGACACGGCATTCTTCGTCGTTTCTCATTTCCCGGATGACCTGATAGCCATCGACCTCCGGCATGTTCAGGTCGAGCAGCACAAGCAGGTGAATCGGGCGTTTGTGTCCGGCGTAGCTGCCGCGGCCCAGAAGATAGTCGATCGCTTCACGCCCATTGCGCAGGCGGACGATCGGATTGATGATTCCGCCACGACGCAGATTGCGTTCGATCAGGGCGGCATGGGCATCCTCGTCCTCCACCATCAGGATGGTGACCGGTTGCATATCCTTCATGAAGAAAGACCTCCATCAAGAGTGTTTAATATTCGTATGAATCGCAGGGATTGTCAATCGAAACACCGTTCCCTCTCCAAGACTCGATTCACAGGAAATGGTTCCCCCGAGGCGGCGTATCAGGGTCCGGACGTAGGAAAGGCCGATGCCGTCGCCAGAGGTGTCCTGGCGCCCGACCCTTTGGAACATGAGGAATATTTTGGGAATGTCCGTGGTGGCGATTCCCCGTCCATTGTCCTGGATGCACAGGGTGACCGTTTTCGTGTCCTGGTGTGTTTCCCCGTGAATGCGGATGATCCCGGGACGGTGCGGTTCAAGGTATTTGATTGCGTTGGAAAGCAGATTGCCGATGATCTGTTCGAGGGCAAAACGATCCGAAACAAGGGGTGGGAGCGCATCGATGGTGATGGTGATGGTGATGCCCTTTTCCTTGACGGAAAATCCCAGGGCGTTGACATTGTTTTCGACCAGGGTGTGCAGGTCCAGGGGTTCGAATTTGAGTACCGTCCGGCCCATTCGCGACAGGGTGAGGATGGCATTGACCAGCCGTTCCATCTTGGTGGTCGCGGAGCGGATGAACCGGATGTCCTCGGGGATGCGCGTGTGTAGAAGTTCGGTAATTTCCTTTTCCGCGACGGGGTGTTCTTCGTTTTTTCGTGCCATGACCCCGGTGATCGATCGTTCCAGGGCTTCCAGGTCCATCTGCAATTCCTCGGTGAACCCCTGGACGCTGAGCAGGGGTGAACGAAGGTCATGGGAGACGATGTAGGCGAAATCCTTCAATTCATCGTTGGCCTGGGACAATTCCTGACTGGTTTGCCGGTGTCTGATCATCTCCGCGGTGATTTCCTCCATGGCTGTCTGTATCCGTTGGGCCATGCGATCGAAGGAACGACCGAGGATGCCGACTTCGTCATCTCCTGCGATTTGGGTGCGTACCGACAGATTTTCCTCGGAGAAGCGGCCCGCCGTCTGGCTCAAGGTGTGCAACAGACGGGTCTGTTTGCGAATCATGACGGTGTTCGACACGATCAGCAGAAAAAAAAGGATCAGGCTTGTGGCGATGATGCCCGTGACTTCCCGTTCCAGGGGGGCGATCAGTTCCTTGCGGTCCACCTTGACGACCAGCCCCATGCCCCATACGGGATTGATGCGAATGTGGCGGAACGCGGCCATGACCGGTTCACCACGATAATCCTGGGTTTCGATGAACCCCTCGTGACCGGTCGCCGCCAGAATGGCCGGAGCGGCTTTGATTTCATGCTTCATCGGTTCCGGGAAATGTCCACCGGGCAGTGGATGTTTCACGGTACTCAACAATAGGCCCGTATCATTGACCAGAATTGCCTCACCGGTTTCTCCCAGACTTTTTCCGGTGTCCAGGAGTCGATCGAGCAGACTGTCGGGATTGATGGCGGCGACAAGAATCGCCACGGCATTTCCTTTTCGGTCGTGAATGGGATGGCCGACCCGGAAAAGCGGCCATGTTCTTCCCGGCATCAAGATGGCCCGCCCTGTATAGCTTTCGTTGGCCAGCAGCACGTTGTCCACAAACCGATCGCGAATCAGGGGACGTACTGATCCATCGATGCTTGAAATGATCGTTTCTCCCGAAAGATTGATCAACTCCAACAATTCGAACTCGGGGTAGCTCGCGGCGATCGACTGCAGGTAGTGAAATGCCTGGGGATCGGTCGGGTCGGCAAACGAGACGGCAAGTTCGTCGAACGCCGTGCGATTGCTGGCAATGGCGCCAATATCTTTCTGTTTTTCCAACAACCACGCCTCGATCTGTTCCTTGTGCAGATTGGCGATCAGTTCGAGTTGACGCAGCGTTTCGGTACGTTGCTGCTGGACGCGCCCCTGCAATGGGGTCCATGGGATGCCCATCATGAATCCATGAACGATCAGGACCATGCCTGCCAGAAAAAGCACGCCGGATCCCAGAATCAGACGGGTTCCCAGATTCCATCTTCCCCCGAGCCAAGTTTTGACGATGGCCGGGATGGTCCCTCGGGCGGCACGGGGGTGGGTGAATGTCGGTGTCATTCCGGGAGGACTCCATGAATGTCGAAAACATCGAGATGGTGAAGGTTGGCGTCCTTGAGGATTCGTTCTCCCGTTTCAGGATGGAAACAATTTTTTATCGAGGTCCATGTGGCATGGGGCGGTATCTTGCCGATCCGCCCAAGAAACCGGGTCGCCTGTTCCAGATGTCCGTCGTTGGCCATGCCATTCCGCGGGAACAGGGGCAGCGACCACAGATGGCGGAGACTCTTTTGCGCCATCGGTTTCATTTCGTTGGCGGTAAGTGCAAATTCTTTTCCCAGAAAGTTGTGTATGCTCCGGGTGGACCAGGAAACGGCCAGGGAAAGATGGGCCTCGGAACGTTCCAGCCAGCGCAGTGCCCGGAATTGGGCCGCGACCAGGCGCTCGACCGCTTCAGGGTGGCGTTCGGCGAAGGTGTGCGCAAAGTAGAGGTAGCCGGTGGAGAGAAACTTGTGAATGACGTTGAAACCATGGCGCTGCGTCGCCAGAGTGGTGATGGGTTCCCAGGCGCTGAAGGCCTCGATGTCTCCCCGTTCGAGGGCGGGGAGCATGTCGGGGGCATCCATGGACACGAGGGTTACGTCCGCTTCGTTCAGGCCATTGCGTTCCAGGGCGGAGAGGAGCATGTAATGGGCGTTGGAACCAAAGGCATATCCCAGCCGCAGGCCACGAAGATCGGATAGAACCATGAAGTCACGGGAGACGATGGCGGTGAAGTTCATATCCATCAGGGATGTGACCCGGACGGGACCATTGGCGCAGGCGGAAATGGTGGGCATATCGCCGCCCATTCCCCCTTCCAGCTGGCCCGAGTGCAGCGACCGGTTGACATCGGCCCCCTTGGAAAACGGATGGAAACGGATTTCCATCCCCAGTTTCCGCAGTTCCCGGCGGAGGTGACGGTCCCGTTTCATCACCTCGGCGACGATGCCGGCGGGGAGCCAGAGGGGTTGAATCCCCAGGTCCAGAATTTTTTCGTTGGTTCCAAAGTCGTGATGGCGATCGTAGGACGAGTTGTCACCTGCCTTGACGGTGGAATCATGACTGATGGAGACCCACCGTGAAATGACAAACGCAAGGACGAAAAAACAGAGCATTGCGACAGGAAATCGGAGGTGTGATTGCAACGTCGATGTCTCCGTGGTTCTGTGTCGGCAGATCTTGGATGGGTTCGGGAAGGCGCCCGTCAGTTCCTTCCCGATTCGTTGGCGGTGACATGTATTTCAGGCAATGTCACCGGCCTCCAGATACAGATCATCCATCAGATCGAACAACCGATCCTTGACGGCGCTGAATTCGTCCATTTTTTTCTCGGCGGTCGTCACATCGCCATCGGCAACCAGACGGACGGTCTCTCTGGCCACCTCATGCACCTGCAAATGGACTTCACCCACCTTCTGAAAAATGGCCATATGGCCGAAACGGGCGGATCCATCACTGTAATACCATTTGCCAAAGTCGCATTCCCTGCCGCTTGCCACCTGCTCTGGTTTGAGGTCGGAGCGACCGCGGATGACGTTTTCCAGTTTTCCGAGCCATTTGAGATGGGCCAGTTTTATTTTTTCGACGGCGAAGGGTTCCGGCGTCATGGTCAAATCCTGGACCGAACGGGCCAGTTTTTTTCCGGGGACTGCCACGGTATCGATCAGGAGGGCGGTGTGATGGATGGCGCCGTTGACCAGGGCCTGGGTACGATGGATTTCCTGGACCTTGTGGTTGGCGCTCGATGTAAACGCGGCGGCCTCGCCGGCGGATCCGGACACCGTGACGGTCAGGGCGTGAATCTGTTCCGTCTGCCGGGAGAGGGTGCCGGCGGCGGTTGCCGCCTCGGATGCGGCACGGGCGACATCCTGGGCGCCGTTGGAGGCTTCGAGCGCCGAACGGGCAATATCCTGGGCCGCCACGTTCAATTCCTGGGAACTCCGCGTCACCTCGCCCGCGGCATGGGTGACATCGTTCATGGATCGGGCGATTTCGTTGATGCTTTCCGCCTGTTCATCCACCGATTGCGCGATTTCGGCATTGGCAGTGTCGATGCGCCGAATCGATCCGGTGATGTCGTTATTGGCTGCGGCAACCTCGCGGGTGTTGCCCTGGATTTCCAGAATCTTGTCGGCGATCATCCGGGTGGCGTCCGCCGTTTGTCGTGCCAGGTCCTTCACCTCGTTGGCAACCACGGCAAATCCCTTGCCTGCGTCGCCCGCCCCCGCCGCCTCGATGGCGGCGTTCAACGCCAGCATGTTGGTCTGTTCGGCGATGTGGCTGATCACGTTGACGACCTCGCCGATTTCGGTGGCCGATTGCGCCAGGCGGTCCATGACCGCATGCGTCCCCTGGGCTTTTTCGTTGGCCTGTCGCGATTCGCGGCTGGCATGGCGGCAACGCTGCCGCACCTGATCCAGCGAATCGTTGACGCCGCGAACCGCCATGGCAACCGTGGAGACGGAACGGTCCACCGAGGCCATGCTTTCGTTCACTCCGGCCAGATTGGCGGTGATCTCTTCTGCTGCCGAGGCCATGGTGTTGATGTTGGCGCTGGCCTGATTCGCCCCGGCGGCGATGGCGCTGATGTTGGCCGAAAGTTGTTCGGTGGCGGCGGAAATGGTTCCGATCTGGGCCGCGGTGTCCTCGACGGATTCCCGGATCGTCGTCACCTGGGCGTTCACTTGTTCATGGTCCCGGGCCGTCTGGCGCGACAGTTCAAAGCTGTTCATCGAATCCCGCGCCAGCCCGTCGCGCACCTCGATCAGGTCATTGACACAGGCGGCCATGGAATTCGATTGGAGAAACACCTGGCGGATCGTCGCGCGAAAGCGCGCGGTCATCCGGTTCATGTCCACCGCGATGCGTCCCAGATGGTCATGAGGTTCCGGCGGCAAGGGCAGGGAATGGGTCAGGTCCCCCAGGGAAATGCGGTCGATGGCGGTATTCAGATGGTCGAGCGGTCGTTGCACCACGCGCACCATCACCAGATGGATCAACAGAATCAACAGGGGGACGGACACCAATACGATGCCCGTGGAAAACAGACGCGCCTTTTCGACCAGGACGTCATTCCGCGCCAACGACAATGCCAACAGGAATACTCCGCGGACCGGTTGTTCCGGATCATGGCAATGGTGACACTCCTTGCGGTTGAGAAGCGGCGCGAGAATCGTCAAACGGCGGGCCCCGTCGCTGCCATCGGTCACAAGCCGCACCTCCTTTTGTTCCTTGACCGCCTGCTCCAGGTCCTCCTTGTAACGATCATCGATCCTTTTTCCTTCGTCCTTCAGGCGAAACCCTTCGCTGCCATCGACACGGAACAGGCGAAGGGTTTCCAGTCCCTCCACCTTTTGCAGCATTTCCATGTAATTGTTGGCTATGGAGGCCTTGCCGGTCAGCATGATCGCCTGCAAACCATTCCCGGCGGTCTGGGCGACCATTTCGATACTGTTCCGGTTTTGTTCATCAAGCCCCTGTTCCATGGCGGAAATCAGGACAAGACCCATGCCAATCAGGATGACCGTTCCAAGAAATCCAGAAAAAAGGGTTATTTTGCCACTGACCGATTTTCTGATGGCGGCAGGCAGAAAAAAATGAATGTTCATGAATGAACAGATTCCTTTTCCACAGCGGGATGTTGACCGAAGAATCGGCAATCCCGAAGGCCAGGGTGCGGGAACTCTGGCCGGGAGACGACGGAGGACGCAGCGGTGATGAGCATGAACTGCTGAAAATTTATAGTGATGGTTGCCTGATTTTCACCACTTCCTGCCTTTTGTCAAGGAAGAAATGGGGCCAATCAATGTCGCATCATGAACGAAAACCTGAAATTTACCAGGGCATGAATCTATTGATAAAACTCATGGGGCGGGTGGCGCCGTTCATGTCGTAGCTCATGACGTGGACGGCGCCGGTCATGGCGTTGACGGCCTGGGTGATGCCTTGAAGGTTGTGTTCGATGGGGGTGAGGGAATCAAGTTTGCGGGTGATTCCCTTCATGGAGGCGTTCATTTCGACGATGCTTTTGTTCATTCCGAGGACGCTGTTTTCCATGTTGCCGATGGATCCGGCCATGAAGGTGATCTTGTTGCTCATCATTTCGATGTTGTCGGCCATGTTTTGCATGTCCACCGACATGGTTTCCATGTTGTCGCTGATGTATTCGAGGTGGGTGGACATGAGTTCGACGTTGTTGGCGAGCATGCCGACATTGGAGGAAAGGGACCCCATGTTGAAGCCCATCTGCGGATCGATGGAGGAGGCCATGATGCGGATGTCCTGGGTGAGGCTGAAGATCAGGAAAAAGCCGTACATGGCGAGAATGATGAAGGCGAAAAGGGAGGGGTAGACGATCAGTTCCCAGCGGCGGGCGCTTTTGTCGAAACTTTTGGCGAATTCGGAGATGACTTTTCCGGAGCAATCGTTGCATTCCTCGTATTTGCCGACCGGGAGGAAGGGGGCGGGGTTGCGGAATGTTTTGTCATGGCGGTCGCCGGGGCAGGGGGCCTGACGTTGCGCAGGGGTGTCCGAGGGGTTTGTGCTGTCCGACATGAATCCTGGTACTCCCGAGTCGTCCGAGAATGATTGTTACCGTATCCGTACACGGTTCACGGTTCATTGTAACGCCAAAGTGCCGATCATCAAGTTTTCTTTTCTGTTTTTCTTGTCAACCCCGGCCAGTTTTTCTGGGTTGTTTGTGGGCCTCGGGGTAGAGGGCTTGGGCCAGTTGCATGGTTTCGCTGGCCGCCTTGGCGTCGCCGCCGAGTTCAAAGACGGCCCGACCTTCGCTGAAGGAGCGTCGGTAGGCGGTTCGTTGAAAGATGCGGTTTTCCATGACGGTGACTCCCGCAAGGGTACGGAGCGCCTCCTGTGTTTCGATGGCCTCGCGCATGCCGGGATGGGTATCGGCGCGGTTGATGAACATGTAGATGTCCGGCAGCGCTTTTTTGCCGGCGACGGTTTCGGCGATGATGTCGCGGAAGCGGGCGGTGGACCAGACGTCGGCCTGGCTTGGGGGGACGGGGACGACGACCCGGTCCGCCATGGCGATGGCCTGACGCATGGCCCAAAGGTTGGAGGCGCCGACATCGACCAGGACTTCGCCGACGTGTTGGCGCATGATCTTGGTGGGATTGGAGTCAGGGCGAAAGATTTTGAGTTCCGGGGTGACCCCTTCTTCCATGCGGACTTCATTGACATCACTCAGGGTCGCCTGGGGATCGAGGTCGAAACAGACGACGTTTTGTCCTTGTGCGGCGAGCCACACGGCAAGATTGAAGGTGATGGTACTTTTGCCGCAGCCGCCCTTGAGATTTCCAATGACTGTAATCATGTCTCAATCAAAGCCTTGAGGGGTGCGACAAACGAAGTGATGGACAAAATGGTTGACTTCGGGTTTGGCGACACGACGCTTGCCGATTTTCAAGTTGGACCCCAAATGGTCGGAGGAGTTTCACGCATTATGGATCTCTTTGCAAGACCCGATGGGGAAAAATGTCCTGATTTCCCCGGTGGGGGACATGAATGGGTTGCAGCATCCGGTGCAGGACCAAAAGAGATGGACGGTTCTCGGGAAAAGGTGTCACGCCTTGTCCGAAAAAACATCGTCCAGGGACTGGGCATCGAAGATACGAAGGCTCCAGTCCTCCAAGGATGACAAGTCTGCTTTGGCGATCTTTTCGCTAGCCCAGTCGGGTACAGTGCCGAAACGGCGTTTCAATTGGCGGGTTAGGATTTTTGCTTCACCGATCTGCTCACCTTCCCATTTACCCGCACCGTAGGTGGAGAGTACAAAGCTTGCCTGGTCATGTAGTTCGTCCTGATAGCGTTCATAGGCCTTGCGTTCCATCTCTGGCAATTGCAGGACATCAAGTTTTTCTTTGGCCTTTTTCAGTCCACGAGCCGTAAAATCATCACGGATATCGGAATTTTTTAAAAAATAGACCCACTCATCCAGGGTGTCGCGGGCGACATCATCAAAATTTCTCACCTTGATCAAGTAATGCTCTGGGAAGGTGAGCAGATCGGTGAAGCAAAAATCCTAACCCGCCAGTTACAGCGACGCTTTGGCAATTTGCCCT
>JADGCV010000071.1 GCA_015228815.1 Magnetococcales bacterium
CAGATCGATTGTGGGTGAAAAATTCCCTGGATCCCGAAGTCGAAAAACTACGTATCCCAAAATAGGTGCGGTTTAAACCGTGTTGTCGGAACCACGGACAGCCAACTATTCTATCTATGGAGTGAATCTGTTGTTTTCCTCTATTGGATGAAACAGGTAAATACCGTCTCTGAACGTCAAACACATTTTCATAGAGAAACGCTTTCAGATCAATATGGAAATTTACACCTTCCATCGCGCCTGAAAGAATGGGAACTTGACGAAAACGGGCTGTGCAAATCCTTCAACGATGATGAACGCATCATTTTTGATAACGTAAATGCACAAGAGTGGATCGATCCCGGAACCACTCTTTTCCGCTGGCTTGCCAATCCAGTTTCCGGCACCACGTTCATCTGGCTCATCGACGGCCATGGACGACTGATCATTGGAAAAGAAAGACCTGTAACCCCTGATAATCCCGACAACATGTTGGGACACCCCGCACTGGTCGCGGGAGGCCGCGCCCGTATTGCCGGGGAACTGAAATGGCATGAAGAAAATCAGTACTTCATGGTCAACAACCGGTCCGGACGTTATACAAAAAAAAGCGCCGATTCCGAGAAAAAAGAACATTTGGAAAGGGTCGTATCCATATTGAACAGGATCGCGGATGTCTGCGAACAAACGATCACGCACCGCTTCGTCATCGAATACGATCCTGATTACGGCGCAAATCTGGTCAATTCAGTCTTTGACCTACGCAATGAGGTTCTGGCATACCTCAGTCTTCCCAACTTGAGCCTTCGCAAAAGCGGCGAAGAATTGGGGCGTAAACTTGCAATCTCCACCAGCATGAAAAACAAACTGGAGGAGGTTCCTCGATTGGCTAACGAGTGGAGCCCTCCCGATATTCGAGTCACGATCATTTCTGCCCATACCTTGATCTCGTGGTTGGACCGAGTTCCCGAGCATGATCCCAATCTTGCCGACCAGCTATCCTCGTCCCTCGCCAAATGGTACAACCTCGACAGTGAAGAATTACATAATGCGATACTCGAAATATACGTCATCTTTCTGTCCAAATGGCCGGTCAGGAACACAATGATGCGGGAGACCGTGGAACACTTTGCCACGAAACACGCCTTTTCAACGGACACCCAAAATCCGACACTGAAACGGATTCGTGAATTCCTCGCCAGCAACTAAAATTCCAGGCCCCCTGGTTGACGACATTGACTTTTCGATCAACAATTAAACATATATTTTATGTATTTTTTTATGGGTTTCCTTAACGAACAGCAAAAATCAAGCCACGAGCAGCAACTGTTTCCTCCTTCAATCACTTGCATGTCTTGATATTTTTTTCATCAGGGTATTCATTTTTTTATTTGGACAATTGACGCGGGCAGGCGCGTATGGTAAGATATGTACGGTGAATTTTCTCTGAAATGCGGTTGCGTTCTTTTTTGGCTCGATTCGTGCAGACACTCCTCCGATTAAGAACGCTGGAGGGGCCTCTCGACGATTCTTCCCATCCACTCTGTCATGGAGGTTCTAAAATGGTCGATAACGTGTGGTCCGAAGAAAATCTACGCAAAGTGGCGGCTCAAGTGTGGGAATCCGTTCAAACATCGGCATGCCACTCTCGATGGGAACCTCTGCATCGCGAGGACCGGGAACATCAGGAAAAAAGCGAACGAAACATGCGGATGAATCCTGTCCAGTTGGCTCGGACTTATGTCTCAGCTGTTGACCAGCCTTCATTTCAATAATACTTCGTTTTCTTGCTGAAGTCAAGATCTACGATCAACTTCATGAAAACCGGCGCAAGTCAAAACAGACAAGCGCCGATTTTCCCTGGGCCTTCCCCCTGGTTTCCCATGATTAGGGTTCTTCTCCCCTCCCCCCCCCCGTCATCGCGCCTCCGGAGACGCATCTCCCAACTTGAAAAAGGAGATGGCGTTGAAGAGTTGTTCCGCCTGCCCGGCCAGGAGGCGCACCGATTGTGACAGGGTTTCCGCCTGACGGGCGTTTTCCTGAATATGGGTGTCGAGACCGCCGATCGATTCGTTGACTTGTCGCGTCCCCTGGCGCTGCTCGGTCGAGGCATGGGCAATCTCCGCCACCAGTTGCGCCGCCTTGTCGATCTCGGGGACCAGCGCCTGCAACAATTCATTGGCCCCCTGCGACACCGTGACACACTGTCTGGCCAATGTCGTGATCTCCCCCGCGGCCATCCGGCTCCGCTCGGCCAATTTCTTCACCTCTCCGGCCACCACCGCAAAACCTTTTCCCGACTCTCCCGCCCGCGCCGCCTCGATAGCGGCATTGAGCGCCAACAGATTGGTCTGCCGGGCGATGTCCTCGATGACCGAAATCTTTCCCGCGATCTCCTCCATCGCCGCCGTCGCCTGATGGACCGATTGCCGTCCCGCCTCCGCCTTCGCGGCCACCGCGCCTGAAATCTCCCGGGCAACGTTGGCATTCTCGAAATTCTGCTCCGTCCTGGCGGCAATCTCCTCCATCGCCGCCGAGGTCTCCTCCACCGCCGCCGACTGCCGCGTCGCCGAAACCTCCAACGCCTCCGCCTCCTCCTGCAACATCAGACTCTCGTCATGCACCGTCTCGGAAGTCGTCCGTATATCGTGAATAATCCCCCGCAACACCCCGATCAACGAAAACGTCGTCTGCAATAAACGTGATATTTCATCCTTGCCCTCGACATGGCAGGTAATGCCCAAATTGCCCGCCGCCACCCCGTTCAGCGCCATGCCACACGTCTCAAGCGGACCGACAATGCTCCGTATCAGCAGCCACGCCAATGCCACCCCGAATACCGTCCCGAGCCCAATCACCCACCCGATCACCCGCCGCACATGCCACGTTGCCGCCAATGTCTCCCGCGACATCCCCTCCGCCCCCTCCACCTGCCATGTCCGCAGCGTCTGCGTCCGCTCCTTCAACACATCCGAAGCCTCGTCAAACGCCTCCATGATCCGATTGCCCGCCTCCAATCCTTCATTCATGTAGGCGTGGGCCATCCGCTCCCCCGTGGCATACAATTCATTGAACGCCACCTCCAACGTATCAAGAAAATGGAGCCGATCCGCGGATCCCTGATCATGTTCGCGAAAACGCCGCAAACCCGCCCGGAACACCTCCGCCGCATCACGGGCATCCTGAAATCCATCCGCATTGTGCGTCGCCGACACATCCGTCAACCACTGCTGCACCTCGATCGTCGCCGCCACCATGTCGTCCGCCACCACCAGCAAGGGCAGCGATACCTTTCCGGTTTCTTCCGTCCGGATCATCACCGTGCGCGTCGCCTCGAAAATTAAAAAATTTCCAATCCAGCCGACGACAAACACAATCAAGAAACTGACAATCAACCTGTGGCGAATGCTCATCATGTTCATGGCGACCTCACTGGATTCCCGAACAAATTTTCGCGGAAAGGGGCGTTTGCCGGGCCTTTCAAGTTCATGAATGTTAGTTTACATTCCTTGCCGTTCTCCTGTCCATAAACAATATCTTGTCCTGGAAGAAAATGACATGCCCAATCGTTCCCCACGCCCGAGGGCAGGTGAAACGGCCATGGATGCACACGCCATGATCCTCGCATGAAACCTGCGAACGGAGTATCATTGGGTGGATGATGGGTCCATGATGATTTCGCCCCCGATCTCCCGAGTTGCCCGGACATGCCCGCCTCCCGATTTTCCCTGTTTCTCTTCAGTAAAAATGATTTTCTCGTTGCGGCGCTTGTGGCCCTGATCACGACACTCATGATTCCCTTGCGTCGGGAACTGTTGTTGGCCAACATTCTGGTCGTTTACCTTTTTCTCGTTTTTTTGACTGCCCTGAAAATGGAGCGGCGGTCTTCGATCCTTGCCTCCATTTTCAGCCTCATCGCCTTTTTCTATTTTTTCCTTCCGCCGCATTCCTCTTTCGCGATCATCGACCTGCAATACCTGTTGACGCTGTTTTTCATGCTGTTCATCGCCCTGATCACCAGTCATCTGACCTCGGGTCTGCGAACCCAGGTGGTGCTCGCCGAAAACAGGGAACGCCGGATCCGTTCATTGTACGAACTGGCCAGTTCCCTGACCGGAATTGTGACCTCGGAACAGTTGTACCCCTCATGCCGCCACTTCATCCGGGAAAATTTCGATGAAGAATGCATCCTGCTCCTGCCCGATGCCAACGAATCGCTGAAACCAGTGGTCCCCCCGGGCGACCGCATCGATATTTCCCTCGCCCGGAAACTCTTTCAATGCCCACCCGGCCCCTGGACGGACCTCTTTTCCCGGCATGACGCGGGTCACCTGTATCTTCCCTTGCCCGGAAGCGAGAAAAATCAGGGCATTCTGATCATGGGACCACCTCCATCCACCAATCCCCTGTCCGCGGAACAGGAATCGCTGCTCAAGACCTGCCTGTCCTTCGTCGGATTGGTCCTGGAACGCCTGGATTATGCCGCCCGAGAACGCGAAACCCAGATTCGCATCGAATCCGAACGCCTGCGCAACGCCTTGCTGGCCAGCCTTTCCCACGACATCCGCACCCCGGTCGCCGCCATGGCCGGCATGGCCGATGCCATGCAATTGAGTTTCCCCCCGCTCGGGGTACACCATCAATCCATGCTCGACGGCATGCGCCATCAGATCGCCCTGATCCTGTCGGATGTCGATAAACTCCTCGACATGGCACGACTCCACCGCGATATCGTCACCCTCAACAAGGAATGGCAGGTCCTTGAAGAGGTCGTCGGCGCAGCGCTCAAAACAAGCATGAACGTTTTGACCGGATACGATGTGCAGGTCACCATGGCCCTGAATATACCGCTCATCGAGTTGGATGGCATGATGATGGAACGGGTCTTTTGCAACCTGTTGGAAAACGCCACCCGTCACACCCCCTGTGGCAGCCGCATCGACATCGACGCCTTCGTCGCCGGGAAGAAGGTCATCGTCCATGTTTCCGACAATGGTCCGGGCCTCCCCACGGGACAGGAAGAGGCCATCTTCGCCAAATTCGTCCATGCCAAAACGACCACCGGCTCCAGTGGCGTCGGACTGGGTCTCTCCATCGTCCGGGCGATCATCATGGCCCATGGGGGAACAATTCGGGCGCATAACCTGCCTTCCGGTGGCGCCCGCTTCGAAATCACCTTGCCCATCGGTGAACCACCCGCCGTCACCCTGGATACGGAGGAACTCCAATGACCGAATCCCCGCAAAATGTCGTCCTGATCGAGGATGAAAAAATGATTCGCCGTTATGTCGCCATGGCACTGTCGGCTTCGGGATTCAAGGTCTGGGAATCGGAAACGGCGGAACAGGGATTGCTGGAAACCGCCTCCCGTCGTCCCGACCTGATCATCCTCGACCTGGGTCTGCCCGATCGGGATGGCGTCGATGTCATTCGGGAAATGCGCCTCTGGTGCGAAATTCCCATCCTGGTGTTGTCGGTCCGGACCGAGGAGGTGCAAAAGGTCGCCGCCCTCGATGCCGGGGCCGACGACTACCTGACCAAACCGTTCGGCGTTCCCGAATTGCAGGCCCGCATCCGCGCCGTCCTGCGCCGACGTTCACGTCAGGATGGTGGCGGCGACATCGAGGAAGGAATCTTCGAATTCGGCAATATCCAGGTCGATATGATTCATCGCCGGGTCAAACGCGGAGAACAACCGATTCATCTGACCCCGATCGAATACCAGATCCTCACCCTCCTGGTCGCCAACGTCGGACGGGTGCTGACCCACCGCTTCATCCTGCAAAAAGTCTGGGGTCCCGATTATGTCGATCGCCCCCATTACCTGCGGGTCTTCATGGCGGGATTGCGCCGCAAGATCGAGGAAAATTCCTCCAATCCCAAACACCTCATGACCGAAATCGGTATCGGCTACCGCCTTGTCCGACAATAAAAATCATAAAAAAAACCCTTGTTCCGGACATTCATGGTAGACGTTGCTGGATCGTATGGGGTAAAGTCTCCCGAAGGAGGAGAACCAGACATGGGAAACACCATTGCATTCGATACCCACGCCTACATCAAAAAACTTCGGGAAGCAGGCGTGGATGAACGGCAGGCGGAAATCCAGGCCGAAGCCCTGGTCGAGCTGGTGGAAGATCGTCTGGCCACAAAACGGGATGTCCTGGACCTGAAACGGGACCTCAGGGAAATCGATGCCAAAGCGGAAACCAGATTCAAGGAACTCGACACCAGAGCGGAAACCAGATTCAAGGAACTCGACACCAGAGCGGAAACCAGACTCAAGGAACTCGACACCAAAGCGGAAACCAGACTCAAGGAACTCGACACCAAACTGGAAACAAAACTCAAGGAACTCGAACTGCGAATGGTCCTCAAGATGGGGGGGATGATCCTGGCGGGGATCGGCATTCTTTTCGGCCTGATGCGGGCGTGGCCCTTGCCGGTCCAGTTCGCCCCTGTTGCCCCCCAGGAGATACGCCAGACCGTTCCCCAATCCTTGCCAGGGAAATAATTCCCGCGGCACGGAAAATGACCTTGGGCGACCATGTCACAAGGGTTTCAGTTTCTTGAACGCGAACAGGACCATGCGCAGCAAGAGGGCGCCATGGCGAAAACGGAGGATCTGCGTTTCGCCATAGGATCGGGCGCGGTAGCGGATCGGGACCTCGATGATCCTGAGATTGGCCTTGGTCGCGCCGAACAACAGGTCAAAATCGCCAAAAGGATCGAACTCCCCGAAATAATGCCGGTTGGCGGCGATCTGTTCATAATCCCGCCGGAACAACACCTTGGTGCCGCACAGGGTGTCCGAGATCGGCTGGTTGAGCAGCCAGGAAAACAGCTGGGAAAAAAACATGTTGGCCCAAAGATTCAGGGTTCGCATCGCCTCGTTTTCCAGGGGATAGATCAGGCGCGATCCATTGACGAACTCCCCTTTCCCCTGGACCACTGCCCGATAGAATTTCGGCAAATCCTCGGGTGGAACCGTCAGGTCGGCATCCAGGATCATCAACACCGTCCCGCGTCCCGCGGCAAATCCAAGCCGTACCGCATCCCCCTTGTTGTTTCCCTTCTGCTTGAAACATTTGATGTCCCGATCGGGATAACAGGCAATCACCCGTTGAATCTCCTCGAAGGTCCCATCCTGACTGTGCCCCTCGACGAAAATGATTTCCATGTCGCGACAAAAACGGGGAATGCGACGAATGGCCGCTTCAATGTTGCCAAATTCGTTGCGGCACGGAATGACGATGGTCACCGAGGGTTCCTCCATCTCCCCCCGGGGAACGGGACGGGCGACGAAGATCCGCCGCAGACACAAATGGCGCACCAACGGCAAGGTGCCCAGGGTGTGGTTGATGATCCTTTCGAGCCCAAAGAAAGGGAGGGGCAGCCATTGCCGCCACTCCCGCCGTACCAGTTCCAGATTGGCCAGCGACAGAAATCCCTGTATCTGACGCGAGGTGAGCCAGTTCTGCACCGGTGACGGCATCCGCCACCCAAGCCGACCCCCCAGGCGCAGCACAGGTTCCCAATATTGATTGTAGTGGGTGATGATGATTCGCGTCCGTGCGTCACACAAGGAATGAAGGCCCAACAGGGTCTCCTCGACATCTTCCAAATGTCCCATCACGTCGGACATGAGGATAAAATCGAACGGTCCCTCGATCCGGCGCAGGGCCTCCCGATCCTCCATGTCGGCACAAACAAACGTCAGATCGGGATGGTCGGCCCGGGCGATCCGAATCATCTCGATGCTGAAATCGACGCCGACGCCATGGGCAGGGGCTAGGGCTTGGAGCATCTGCCCGGTACCGCACCCCAGTTCCAGGACCCGTTTGCCCTCCGGGATCAAAAATCGCAGGTACCGGGTATCGTCATCGTAGAAACAGGCGTTTTTTTTCAACCAGTTTTTCCGCTGCGGCGCCAGTTCGTCGAACAACCGTCTCAGCTCCTGTTTCTTGTCCGATTCCCTCATATCCGCGAATCCCGGTCACGCACATCCATCACTGCCAGCCCCTTGGCACGATCGATCAGCCGTCCTTTCATAAAAAAAATCATACTGGCGAAAAAGAACATGATCGCGGCAATGGCCAGTTCCTCATTGCTGTAGCGTATCAGCCCCCCTTTCCAACCCGAAAGGATCGAAAACAGCAGCCCTCCCGCCAGGGTCATGAAGCCACAACCGAACAGGTAGTGGTTGCGAATCATGTTCACCGTGGCGGAGGTCCCCAGGGTGGCATTGACATAGGCGATGGCCTTGAACCGTTCGTCCTGGGGATGCCCGACCACGATCACCCGGTCTCCCTCCCTGATCTCGTTTCCCCGGGCGCGTCTCAGGGAGAATTCAATCTCGACATACCGGCCATCGATGTGCAGGGCAATCATCGAGTGTCCATGGTGATCGAGCATGGTTTGCACATTGAGGGCCATGCCCACGAGGCGTTCCAGCGTCTTTTTTTTGTTCTCCATGGCGCAACGCTCCAAAAACCTTCAGGTTCCATCCCCAACCCCACCGAAGCGGGAGAACCGATTCAAGCCCTGTCCCATTCGTGTTCCAGTGCCCAGGCGACCCGGTGGAGCAGTTCCGCCCAATCGCCCGCCACCCGTTGTCGCAGCAGCCGCATTCCGGGATACCACGGACTTTCTTCCCGATCCAGGAACCAGCGCCAATCGGCGACCTTCGGCAACAACAACCACACCGGACGGCCCAAACCTCCCGCCAGGTGAACCACCGCCGTATCGACCGCGATCACCAGGTCAAGATGGACGACAAGGGCCGCCGTATGATCAAAATCATGCAACCAGCCCGAGGCATCCAACCACCCGCCCCCCCGTCGCGCAAAAAGCGCCACCTCCTCCGGTGTCGCATCCTTCTGCAACCCGACGAGGCGCCCCGGAACCGTTGCCAGCCCCGCCGCCAACGCCGCCGCCGTCATGGAACGGCGACGATCATTGCCATGCCGGGGATCACCACGCCAGGAAATACCGATCTTGAGTCCGGACAGAGGCGCCAACCATTCACGATAAGTCCGCCCCAGCCCCCCATCCGCCGTCAGATAGGCCCTCCCTCCCGGGAGCGACTCCAGCGTGATGTCCAACACCCGGGGGAGACTCAACAACGGTATTTGCCAGTCAAACAGTCCGACATCGGCGACATCACCGACAAGCCGGTCGATCCCCGCGATCCGGGAAAATAATCGTTCCAGGGCCGGGGGGCAACACACCACCACGCGACCGCCACGGGCCTTCACCTGCGGCACGAAGCGGATGAATTGCAGGCTGTCACCGAATCCCTGCTCGCAATGGATCAGAAGGGTCTGGCCGGGAAACGCCCTGCCATCCCACTGCGGTGCCGTGAAACCGTGCGGGATAAACCCCCTTGTCCGCCAGCGCCATTCATAACCGGCCCATCCCTCCCGGAACGCCCCGAGTTGCAGATGCGACAATCCCTCGTTGAACAGGGTGTCGGGACAATCGGGTTGCAACCGAACCGCCTGACGATAATACGGAAGCGCCAGATCGGGCCGCCCCTGTTTTTGCCAGGCGTTGCCCAGATTGTGGTACCCCTGGGGTGCGGTGGGATCCAGAGTGATGGACTGACGCAAATGGACAATCCCCTCCTCCTCCCGACCGATTTCCACCAAGGCATTGCCAAGATTGGCATGGGCTTCGATCATTCCTGGCTGCAACGTGACCGCCCGATGATAACAGGAAACCGCCTCTTCAAGGCAGCGCGCCATCATGTAAAAATTGCCCAAATTCACGTGGTGGCCCGCAATGTCCGGCGCCAACAACACGCCAAGTTTCAGGTTCTCCAGGGCCTCGTCGAATCGCCCCAACCGCGCCAGGGCCATGCCCAGGTTGCCATGGACCTCCGCCTGATCGGCATGAAGGGCCAGGGAACGGCGATAGTGGATGACCGCCTCCACGTCGCGGTTCAGTCGGCCCAGAACGATCCCCAGGGTGTTCAACGCCCCCGGATTGTCGGGTTTCACGGTCAGGGATCGTTCGATCAGGGGAAGGGCAAGATCATCCCGTCCCTTCTGGTGGGCGACGATCCCCAGAAAATGAAGGGCCTCGGGATGATCCGGATGATGGTCGAGAATCTCCCGATACAGGGATTGCGCCTCGGCCAATCGCCCGGCGGCGTGGTATTGCACGGCACGTTGTAACAGTTCCTGGATCACGGTCGCATGAAGGTCATGAGTCGGCCTGGAGCTTTTTTCAGGAGAAACAACAAAAGCGCGACAATAACCCCACCACCCAACTTGCTCTCCCCGATGCGTCGCGGACGAAAGGTAAACGGAACCTCGCCGATGGCGATCGATCGATCGGCATGGACGACGATGTCGAGCAAAATTTTAAACCCCTGTCCCTCCAGTCGGGGAAAAACCTGGTCCATGACTTTGGCGGTCACCATGAAGAAACCACTCATCGGATCGGACAGGCGCAATCCCAGAAGCAGGTTGGTCAGCGCCGTCGCCGACCAACTGATGAATCGACGCGACAGGCCCCATTCGCCGACACTGCCCCCCGCCGCATAGCGCGTCCCGACGCACACATCGTCCCCGGCGCGAATCCTGTCCAGCATCAAGGGCAAACGGGACTCGTCATGTTGCAGATCGGCATCCATGACCGCATAGACCGGCGCTCGCACATGACGCATCCCCTCGATGCACGCCGACGAAAGCCCCCGCCGCCCTACCCGCTTCAAACACGACACCCGAGGATGACGACGCCCCACCTCCGCCACCACATCGGCGGTCTTGTCGGGAGAATCGTCATCCACGAAGAGGACCATCCAGTCGATACCTTCGCAGGCGACATCGAGACGCGACACCAGAGGGCCGATGTTGCCACTTTCGTTGTAGGTCGGAATGATCAATGCCAGTTCGGGCATATCAGGCCTTTCTTGACGGTTCGAACATGATACCCTTCAGGCAAAAAAGTCAAAGGCAAAGTCAAAAACATTGGGGGCTTCGCCCCCAAACCCCCACTGGGAAGGGGAAACCCCTT